>JASEHI010000067.1 GCA_030018695.1 Anaerolineales bacterium | reverse complement strand
CGGCATTACCTCCTGCTGCTCGAATGTCGCCACCGGCTTTTCCCGGCTGAACGAAGCCAGGTACTTGCGTAGTTTCTTGGGTTGTTCGCCGTGGGCGAGGGGTATAAAACTGTTCCCGATCAGTTCATCGTTGGTCTTGTCGTAATACCGACAATAGTTCTCGTTGACAAATATAAGTGTTCCGTCGGGCTTGAAACGGCAGATGAGTTCGGTTTGATCCTCGACAACGGCGCGATAGTGCGCCTCGTTCTTGCGCAGGGCTTCCTGGCGTTGTTGCAGCGCCGCGGCCATCTGGTCAAAGGCATGACCCAACTGGCTGAGCTCGCCGCGCGGCCGGGTAATACCCGTGCGGGCGCTCAAGTCACCGGATGTCAATTGCTGCGCGGTGCGCGCCAATGCTCTCGTCCGACGTAATACGAAGAATTCGCCTCCCAGCCAGGCTGCGGCGAATGTCAGGATGGCGGCGAGACCCAGGCCAATCAGGTTATTGAAAAGGATACGGTTGACCGCGGCATAGGCAACCTGGCTGGGGATGCCAACCGACACGTAGCCTTCCACATGCGGCGCTTCACCCAATGGGGAAAAGGCATACAAGCGCTGCACACCGTCCACGCCGGCCATTTCAACTGTGCCTTCGCCCTGGGTCAATATGACCTGGACGAGCGGCGCGTCTTGCGGGGTTTTTCCAACCCATTGTTCCGGGTCAGGGTAACGCGCCAGGATCGTGCCATCACCATCCAGCACGGTGACCACCGTTCCTTCTGGGAACTGGGCTGTGGCCATAAGTTGATTGACAAATGCCAGATCAATACCCGCAAAAACAACAAATTCGAGCTCGCCAGCCTCATTCATGACCGGGTAAGCCAATGGCATGGTTGCCTTGCCGGTGATGCGCCCGACGACGGACTCGCCGACGACAAAATTGCGCGTTTGCAGCACGCGTGGGAACCATTCGCGATCGGCATAGTTGATCGGTCCACTGGTTGGTAAGGCGCTGCAGAGCAAATCGCCATTCAACGCGGCGACGCCCAGATTTGTGTAAACGGGATATTGCTTGAGGAGTTCAGCGAGAAGCGCCGAACACCCGGCTGGATCGCCGCTTCTGATTTCAGGGAGTTGAGCCAGTGCGATGAGCAGATGATGGCCGCCTGCCGTGAGTGTGTTTTGGTTACTGACGACCAGGCGGGTCATCCGCATCGCCTCGGCTTTTGCCTGGGCAGCGGCCTGTTCGCGTTGCGCGAAGGCTGTGCGGAGTGTCAGGCCCAGCAATGGCAGGAGAGCCAAGCCGAGGAGCAGAAAAAGCCGAAAACGCAGACTATAGAGGAAGGTGAACATGGGGGCACCCCCGATGAACACAGGAGTCGAACCGTCTATTTATTGTACATCATAATCGGCTTCCTGCCGCAATCAAAGTAAGTCGGATTGGCAATCCGACCTACGAATTGCGCGGACCGCGCAAATGATAAGGGTGTGTTTCAAATGAGTTGAAGTAAGAACGTCCCGAAGGTTTTGCTGAGAAAATTTGATCGTTTTTTGCCAACCTTCGGGACGGTTTCAACTGAAATGAAACAAATTTCATTTCTGGAGGTAAAAGTAATGCGGGCACTTTCGAAGCGGTTGGACTACCTCTTCCGCTCCACCCGAGGGCTTACTCTGGTAGGGATCGCGGTCGTCTCCATCATTACCGCCATCTTTGGCACGCTCTCCGGCCCGATGGTGGAATGGGGCATCAAAGACATCTCTGTGCGTTTGCTGGGCCTGAAACTGGTGGAGGCCGAACGCGAGGGGCGCATCATCATGCTCTACCACACGATTGCGATGACCATCGTCGCTATCGAAGTGTATTTCATGACGGCCATGCTCCCGATGAAGCGCTATGAGCAACTGGTTATCAATGCCACGATTACTTTCGGCTACCTGACGACGGTCATCTTTGGCCTGCTTTTCGCTTACTGGGGACACGCCTTCGTCTTCCACGGCTTGTTCCTGCTCGGCCTGTCGCTGGTCTTCTTCGCCGGTATCCTGCTGGCGGCTGCGCTCTGGCCCTGGAGGAAAGAATACCTGCTGGAGAATGACTCGCCTTACGCCAAGACTAAAAAAGGCGTTGACCTGGAACGGGTCGCCTTCTTCGTTATGGCTGTCGCCACGCTGCTCTCGGCCACCTTTGGCGCAGTGACCGGGTCCTATTGGGGCAACGGCCACGAGACCTTCCTCGCCGAAGACCTGATCCGGATGCCGCAAAAGACCGTTTTGCAGAAAGCCATCATCGGCCACCTGCACATCATGCTGACGCTGATCGCGGTCGCCCTCACGCTCATCGTCGGGCGCTGGATGAAATTCAAGGGCATCCTGCACAGAATTGCCATGCCGTTAATGATCTGGGGTACCATCATCATCACGGCGGGGGCGCTCTCGGTAGTCTGGGTGGCAGAGATCAAGGAGCAAAAACGCAAACTGAATGAACTCACCGCAACCCTGAAGGAGGTGTCAAAATGAAGCGCGCCCTGTTCATCTTGACCCTGTTCGCCCTGACCATCGCCGCCTGCCGACAAGTCCCCGTAGGGGGCGCGCCTGCGCCCAGCATTGGCGCCATCACGCCTCCTTTCGTGGACCCGGGAATTGATCCCGAATCCTGGGCAGTCGTCCCCGCTGGGATATTCCCCTACGGCCAGCACGACCACATGACGATGGTGGATTACGATTATGAGATTATGGTCACAAATGTCACCAACGAGCAGTACGCCAGTTTCCTCAACGCGGCGCTGGCGGCTGGCATGGTCCACCTCGGCGAGGTGGAAGTCGAAACCGGGGAGCAGGTTTGGGTCGAGGTGGGCGCGTATGGCTTCTATCCCGGCGATCCCTTCGATGGCTACAAGCACGAGGAAGAGATCAGGGCTGGCGACAAGCTCTACATGCCCACGCAGGTTGAAGGTCCGCGTTTGACCGCGAGCGGCGGGATTTTCTCGTCCATCCACGAATATTCCAACCATCCCGTCACCATGGTCACTTGGTTCGGCGCGAACGCCTATTGTCAATATTTCGGCTGGCGTCTGCCGAGCGAGATCGAATGGGAAAAAGCCGCGCGCGGCGCCGCGTTGGTAGACAGCCATGGCCTGCCCTTCCCCTGGGGCAAGCACATCGAACGCAACAACGCCAACTATTACTCCTCATTCGACCTGTTCGAGAAGATGTTCGGCAAATTGGGCAACACCACGCCGGTTGGCTTCTACAACGGCAAGACCTACGACGGCTACGAAACGCTCGACTCGGCCAGTCCCTACGGCTTGTATGACATGGCCGGAAACGTCTGGCAATGGACCGGCGACGACTATCCCAAACAGCATTACCGTCACATGCGCGGCGGCAGTTTCTACTCGTATGAAGTGGACCTGCGCGTCTGGAAATTCAACAGCGCCGGGCCGCAATTCTACAGCCCCGCCGTGGGGTTCAGGTGTGCGCGGTGATAGAAGGTAGGAGGTTAGGAGTTAGGAGTTAGGATGATAGGTGATAGAATTGCCGGAAAAATGACCGGAGGCTGGCATGGATGAGTTGAGTTTCGAGGAATGGCAGAAGACCGTACCGGAGTGGATGAAAAGCGATCCATTGTGGGAATCGGGCTACTACCGGATGACGATGTACCTCTATGACCTCGTCTGGCAGGATTGTGATCTGCTGAAGAAAGATTACCGGGGACGGGAGATCGTCAGCCAGATAATCCGCAGCGCTGGAGGCATCGGCGCGAACATGGAAGAAGCCTATGGACGCGGCGTCGGGACGCCGGATTACGTCCGTGTAATGCGCATTTCCCTCGGCGAAGCCCGCGAAACACGCGGCTGGTACTTCCGCTCGCGCCAGGTCCTGCCGGGAGACTTGCTCGAACGCCGCGCCGCCCTTACAGGGAAGTTGATTGCAATGATCGCTGGTGTCATCTCTGCTCACCGTAAAAACCTCGGCAAATCCTAGACCCTACCCTCCTATCGTCCTACCCCCCTACCCCCTATCCCCCTACCCCTCTATCCCGAGTGAACCATGCACCGAATTCTCACCAAACTTAAGCTCTACTGGCCGCTGACCAAATCCCTGCAGACCGGCCTGCTGCTCTCCACCGGCCTGGCCGGTTACATGTCCGCCCGCTGCCCGGTCTTTAATATGGGCACGATCCTCGGCCTGGCGGTGAGCCTGTTCCTGGCAATTGCCGGAAGCACCATCATCAACATGTGGTATGACCGCGACATTGACGCGAAGATGAAGCGCACCTGCAACCGTCCGCTGGCCTCTGGCCAGGTCACCCCGAACGAAGCCCTGCGACTCGGACTGATACTCTCCGTGCTAGGCGTCGGCATGGCCATCGCAATGAGTCCGCTCTACGGGCTGGTCGTCTTTGCCGGTCTGTTCTTCGATGTCATCGTCTATACCATTTGGCTCAAGCGGCGCACGGCCTGGGCCATCCTCTGGGGCGGGATTTCAGGCGGGATGCCCATCCTGGCTGGGCGCGCCCTCGGCCTCGGTCAAATTGATGGCATCGGTATTCTGCTGGCGCTGGCCGTCTTGTTCTGGATCCCGACCCACATCCTGACCTTCGCCATGCGCTATTTCGACGACTATGCCGCGGCGGGTATCCCCACCTTCCTGGCCGTGTACGGGTTCCCGGTCACGCGCGCCACGATTGCCGTCTCCAGCGTCGTCGCCGCCCTGTCCATCGGCGCGGCGGGGATATTGATCGGCATGGAATGGGGCTTCGTGCGCCTGCTGGCGGTGTTATCCGCCGGGCTGTTCCTGCTGGCGATAGCCAGCGTCTTACGCCCAACCGAAAGGGTCAACTTCGGTTTGTTCAAATACGCTTCGCTGTACATGCTGGCAGCGATGATACTCCTTTCAGTTTAGCAACCCGTTTCCTTGAAGGAAACGGGTTCCTGATGGGCAACCATGAAAATCTCCATCCTCGACCGCATCTTGCTGCTCCTGACCAGCCTGCTGGCCGCCTGGCAGATTGCCATTGGCGTTGACAAATTGAGCACCCTGCCGATGATCGCCTACACGGTCGCCTTTGGCGTGTTGCTGGTGGCTGGACTGCTGCTCATCATTTTAGGCTTCGAGGCGCTGGATAGCCCCATCGTGGTCATCGTCTCGACGGTCATCCCGCTCTCCCTTTCGCTTGGTCTCGTCTGGGAGCACCTCGCCGCTTACCGCACCGTCTACCTGGTTTTCGTTATCGTCGGCTTTCTCGCCATCCTGATCACCCGTCTCCTCCCCCTGCGGGACAAACTGCCCGTGCTGGTGTTGGCGGTCGTGCATGGCATCGCCGGGCTGACCATTTTCCTGCTGCCCATCGTTTGGGCCTTCACCGGACGCGCCGCTCCGGGCTTTGCCCTGGTTGGCGTCGGCGGGGCGCTGATCGGCATCGGCGGGATATTGCTGACGTTGCTCAAGGCGGGCAAGCCGCTCCTTTCACGTGCGACCATTCTCAAGGTCCTGCCCGGCCTGCTGCTTTTGATGACCGCCGCGTTCGTCACCGGCTTCGCGTTTGCACGTTGACAAGTTCGCAGGTTGGCAAGTTTGCAAGTTTAAAACCTTCCAACCTGTAAACCTTCCAACTTGTAAACCTGCCAACCCCTTAGAAAGGAGAATGCTATGAGAAACAAATGGTGGGCTAAAACCCTGCGCATCGTCGGGATCGTCTTCATGAGCCTGACCGCCGCGTTCACACTGATGGGTGGCGCGGGGACATCCTGCGTGGCCTTGAACCCGACCGGCTTCGGCGATTCATTTGCCCCCCTCGCGCAAGTCCAGTGGCTTTACATCCTCTTCGTGCTGCTGGGCATCGCCATCGGCGTCATGGGCGTGCGCGCGGTTGTCCTGCTGGTCAAAGGGACGAAGAACGCCTATCGCTGTACGCTCATCGCCCTCGCGGCGGGCATCCTCGTCGGCGGCATCCACATGGCCGTCTCGCGGGCGCTGCGCGGCTCGTCCATGCCGGTGGATGCGGTCGTCTACACCACCGTGTTGACCCTGGTTGTCTTCCTGCTCTTTCGCATCCCCGCCATCTGGCAGGGCGTGGATTACGAAAAGGTCGCTGGCGATAAGCAGACCGGCGAGCACGCCGCCGCGATTGCCCTGGGAGCCAGCGGACATCTGACGCTGACCATCCAGTTCCTGATGGCTCCCACACACACCATCGGCGGGATCAATTATGCGGATGTGTGGCATGCAGCGCTGACGCTGATCGGCGGCGGACTGCTCATCGCCGGCGCGTTGAATCTGTTTTGGCCGCGCTTTTTCGCCGCACGGCAAAAGGCATCAGCCGAAGGATTGGCAATCTAGAAGTTTGTTATTCCGTGGTACTTTCATGCTCCCCGTATGAATGATGCAATCCCTCGTCTTTGCCGGCCTGCATGGCTTCGGCCAGCTCGCGGATCATCGCCGCGCCGAGACGGTATTGAAACGGCCACATGCTGTTCAGGTGGAAAAACGCCGCCCGGTCGCCGTCAGACAGGATGTGATCCATATCCGGCTGAAGCCCCGGCATGGCGCTCAACTGGCTGTTGATGAAGGTAATGCCGCGCTCCCGGCTGGGCATTTGCAGGTGGGCGAGCAAATCGCCAATTGTGCTTCCCCCACGAAGGCGCGCCTCCAGATTGGCAAAACTGCCCTGCTCCGCGCCGCGGCCATATTTGGACAGCCCGCCGTACAGCCATACGTCAACGACAATTTCGCTCACGCTAACCTCCCGCAATCGGCGGAAAGATGCCCACTTCGTCGCCGTCTTTCAACTGCCAGTCTTCAGGCTGGGCCAGGCCGTTGACAAAGGTCATTTTTACCTCCTCGTCCGGAACCTGCAAGGCGCGCAGCAGGTCGGCCAAGGTGGCGCCCTCCGGCAGGTCCACCTCGAAGGGCGTTCCCGAAGACAGGTTCTCGCGATGCGCATCACCTACTCGGTAGCGGGTTAGAAAAGCAAACAGTTTCACACGCAGGCGCATGTTCTCCTCGCGAAGCACCCCACGGGTCACGGGCAGCGGACAATGTCCTGCGCCCACAGGCAATCGGCGCAGGAGGGATTCCATCCCCAGCAGCCATTGTTATTATCGCGCAAGTCGCAACTGGCGCGCAAGTCGCAGTTGGGGCAGGACGGAAAGTGAAAGCCGCGTACCTCGCTGCCGAAGGCCTACTCGGCGGAAACGCGTGTAGGCTTCCGACATCCAGATTTCGGCCAGTGATTGTTCGTTCACGTTGCCCAGCACGTAGCGGCTGACTTGTTTCTTTTGGCCGTCTATGGCAAAGTAACTGTAATTATGACACAGGGCATAACAGGGGGCAAGGCCGCCATCCCAGCCGACAACCACAGCGCGATCCTGGACGAAGCGGCAGCGCCGCTCCGCGCCCCAGTGCATGCGCGGCAAATCCAAAGTCCCCCACATCACCCAGGCATCCGCCCTGACCGGCCAGCCCTGCGCCATGAACGGCGGGAGCGGCTCGTAGCCATAGAGCATTTCGGCGCGCATCTCTTCGCTATAAGCCAGTACGTTGCTGACCAGGACACGCGCGGCGTTCAAATGGGTGGCTAACCCGGTCAGTTGGGCCAGCTCATCCAAATTGCTTTTCAGGGCGACAAATTCGATCCCTAAGGCCGGGTAGAGCGAACCCATCTGGCGTTTGGCCTCGTTCAACTCACGAATGTTGTCGAGAACCTGGGAGAGCGTCGCCCCGCGGATGCCGGCGTAGGTCTCCGGCTTGACGCCGTCCACCGAGATGACGACGCGCTCCACGCCCAGCCGCACCAGTTCGCGGGAGGTTGCGGAGTTCAGCAGCAGCCCGTTGGAGCCGAGCGTCACCGCCAGGCCGCGCTCGCGCACCGTCGCGATCATCTCCAGGATGTCGGAATGGGCGAGCGGCTCGCCGAAGCCGGTGAAAATCACCCGTTTCAGCTCGGGCAGGGCCTCCAGGCTTTCGAGGATGCGCTGGAATGTCTCCTTGGGCATGCGCGCCTGCGGGTCTTCCCAGACGTTGCGGATGCAGGTGCGGCAATTCAGGTTGCAGGCAGTGGTTGGTTCGATATATAACTTGCGAATGTCGGGCAGGCGCGGGTGCAGGATCAAATCCCCCTCGCGCTCGTCCAGCCAGTATTCGGTCTGCGAAGCGATGTGCCTGCGCTGGAGAAATTCTTCGGGCAGGAGCAGCCTGCCATGCTGGTCCTTTTTTACGATTGGCATGGTTTATTATGACACGGACAGGGTAGACAGCCGCCCTGTCCGTGCCGAAGGCTCTACTCAGCGGTAAAGCATGTCATAGCTTACAACTCGGCGTACACCGAATCCAGGGCCTCATCCGAAACGTCGAAGACCTGGTTGTGCGGCGGAAGCGGTTCAGTGCGCATAAATTCAGGTATGCGGTCGGTTTCCTTGCCCAGACCGGCAGCTTCGTTAAAGGCGCGCTCGGCCTTCAAAACTTCCGCGCCAACCCGGCCGATATCGGCCGTCGTCCACTGGGTGCCCAGGACGCCGTTGCACTCCTCCACCATGCCTTCCATACCGCTGGCAATATCCAGGACGGCGAAGGCGATGAACAGGCAGTGGCCGGAGGTGTCAATGAAGGCGGTGGCCGCCTGGAAGCCGCGGCTGAGCGCCGCCTTGCCTTCGGGGGTGAGCGGATCCTGTTTGCCGCTGACGCCCAGAATTTCAGGGGCGATGGTGTAACCGGCGGTGTGATCGGCGCCCATCGTGCTGGTGGCGTAGGTGATGCCGATACCCTTGACGGCGCGCGGTTCGTAGGCGGGCATGCCCTGGCCTTTGACCGCCGGGACGCGGGTCATGCCATAGGCCTTGCCAGCAAATCCCGTCCCGCCGCCCAGGATGCGGCCCAGCGGCGTTCCCTTGCCCATTTCATGGATCAGGTTGATGGCGCCCTGGCTGTCGCCAAACGGAATCACACCGGCTTCCATTATCACGCCGATGGTCGCGCCGGTCTCGATGGTATCCAGGCCGTAGCCATTGCACAGTTTCACCATCGTGGCGATGTCGTCCAGGCTGTCAATGCCGCAGTTGGCGCCCAGCGCCCAGTCGGATTCGTACTCGACGCAGGAGGCGGCTTCCGTCCCGTCCGGGTTGTGCCAGGTATTGGAACACTGGATGATGCAGCCGGGGCTGCAAGCGTGGTTGTAGAGTTCCTTGCCCAGGCGCTGCTTGTTGCCCTCGAAGATGGCCTCGCCGGCGGTCTTGGCAGCTCCTTCGAAGCGTCCGCTGGAGAAGTTGCGGGTGGGCAGGCCGCCCGCCTCGTTCATGATATTGATCAGCACCGCCGTGCCGTAGGTATTCAACGCGCCCTTGGGCTTGGTGATGTCGTGGGTGCGCAGGGCGTCAATCATCTTCTTGCGGCCCTGGTCGAAAAGGGCTTCGTCCGTGATCGGCACGCCCGGCGTTCCCTCGCGGCTCAGGACGATGAGCTTGAGTCCCTTGCTGCCCATCACCGAGCCGAGCCCGCCGCGCCCGGAATAACGCGTCGGGCCTTTGGCCGGGTCGTTATAGACGATACCGGCGTTGCCATAGCCGTATTCGCCCGAAACGCCGCAGCCGGAAATGGAGATCTTATCTCCAAACTTAGCATAAACCTTTGGGAAGACTTCGAACAGGTCCTTGCCGGCGTGCTCGCTGGCATCGAAGAATTCCACTTTCGGCTGGCTGGCGGCGGCATCCCAGAGCAGGTGAAGACCCCAGAACTTGCCATTCTTTTTAGCCTGGCCCTCGACGACCAGCGCCCTGACTTGCATATCCGCCAGGTCAGCCGCCCAGGATGAACCGCCGTTGCTCTCCTTGATCCCGCCGGTGAGCGGCGATTTCGCCCCGGCGGAGACGCGGGCCGAGGTGGGGGCGGGGGTGCCGGTGACAATGCCGGGCGCAAAGACCAGTTTGTTGTTCGGCCCCAGCGGGTGGCACAATGGCGGGACTTCCTTCGCCACGATGGTCGAGGTCATGCCGCGCCCGCCCAGATGTTGATAGGCATCCGGGAGCGGTCCCACACTGCTGGTCAGATCGGTCATATTAACGCGAATGAGCCACATGTTAATCCTCCGTATTCTATTGACAAAAAAAGGTTGAACTCTATCCCGAGTGAATGCACTCTATTCGTATCTGCCCCTGCACCTCCTTTTCTGATTACTGCTTCTTGCATAAATTCGTGAACTTGCATGTGCAGAAATGCTCGCAAATTACAAGAGTTTGGTTCACCAATCTACGCAGTACCCTGTAGAATTTCTGCTTGCTCTATGCCGGAAGCAAGCGATAATTCAAGCTTGCGCGTACATAATTATTATAGAGATATTAAAGAGACTTGTCAACTGGCAGTTGCATCTTTCCGCCACTCGTTATAAACTTATCTCACTCACGCAATCCTCTCGTAAGGATTGCCGATGAACCTCCTCTCCATCTTTCTTGCCCTGCTCCCCATCCTCGTCATCTTCCTCCTGCTCGTCTGGCGGCGCATGGCTGCCGATACCGCCAGGGTTATTGATATTCTGGAGAAAACTGTATTTCATGCTAAACTTAGCCCATGAACAACTTCCCGGAAAAGGTCAACTTCCTCTGGTCTATCGCTGAATTGCTGCGTGACGCCTTTAAGCGCAGCAAATATCAGGATGTCATCTTACCGTTCACTGTCCTGCGGCGGATTGACTGCGTACTCGAACTGACCAAAAACGAGGTGCTGGAGACACATAACCGTTATAAAGGCCAGTTGGATAATCTGGACGGTATCCTGCGCAAAGCATCTGGCTTTGCTTTCTATAACACCTCCCCTTTCACCTTCGAGCGCCTGCTGGCCGACCCGCACAATCTGGCCGCCAATCTGAACGCTTACATCAATGCCTTCAGCGACAATATGCGTGAAGTGTTGGAGAAGTTCGATTTCCGAAACACGATCGCCAAAATGGATGAGGCGGGGCTGTTATTTCTGGTGATGGAGAAATTCAAGAACATTGACCTTCATCCCGACAAAATCTCCAACATGGAGATGGGCTATATCTTCGAGGAGTTGATCCGCAAATTCAACGAGGCACTCAACGAGAATCCCGGCGAACACTTCACGCCTCGCGAAGTGATCCGGCTGATGGTCAATCTGTTGCTGGCCCAGGATGCTGACGCGCTCAGCCAAAACCACATCGTTCGCACGGTATATGACCCATGCTGCGGGTCAGGCGGGATGCTGACCATCGCCGAGCAGCGCATCCTGGAGATCAACCCGCGCGCGGAGGTCTACTTATTCGGGCAGGAGATCAATCCTGAAACCTTCGCAGTGTGCAAATCGGATCTTTGCATGAAGAGCGCGGATGGTCGCGACGCCGAAAACATCATCTTCGGCAGCACACTTTCCAACGACCAGCACGCTGGCCGGCGTTTCGACTACCAACTCTCCAACCCGCCTTATGGAAAAGAATGGAAGATGGATCAAGCCGCCGTCGAGGCGGAAGCCGCTAAAGGAAAAAGCGGACGCTTCGGCGCAGGCCTGCCGCGCATCAGCGATGGACAATTGCTCTTTCTCCAGCACATGCTCAACCGCATGAACCCGTGCGCAGCACCTACTCGGCAGGATAAAGGCGGCGGGCGCGTGGCCATCGTCATGAACGGCTCGCCGCTTTTTACCGGCGACGCAGGCTCGGGGGAGTCCGAGATCAGGCGCTGGATCCTGGAAAACGACTGGCTGGAGGCCATCGTCGCCCTGCCGGAGCAGTTGTTCTACAACACCGGCATTGCCACCTACGTTTGGGTGCTCACCAATCGCAAATCCGAGGCGCGCAAAGGCAAAGTACAGTTGATTGACGCCACTTCGTTTTGGGCGCCCATGCGCAAGAGCCTGGGCGATAAACGCCGCGAGATCTCCAGCGACGACATCCAGCACATCACCCGGATTTTCATGGATTTCCGCGAGGGGAAACCTTCCAGGATTTTCGATACGACCGATTTTAGCTGCCGCAAGATCACGGTCGAGCGCCCGCTGCGGCTTAACTTCCAGGCCAGCCAAGAACGGATGTCCCGCCTGCAGGAGCAGAATGCCTTCAAAGCGCTGGCGCAGTCGAAGAAGAAGGACGCGGCTGTGCAGGCAAAGGAAATCGACATGTTGAAAGAAGTGACAGAAGATTAACGCACGCAAAGGCGCAAAGCTCGCCAAGAAATAATTAAAGGCTTTGCGTTCTTGGCGTCTTTGCGAGAGGTAACCCTTATGACCGAAAATGAAGTTGCCAAAATCGTCGTGGATGTTGCCTTCAAAATCCACACCACGCTTGGACCTGGTTTGCTCGAATCGGTCTACGAAGCAGTCATGGAGCATGATCTATTAAAACGTGGGTTGCACGTGGGGCGGCAGATTGCCCTTCCTGTCATATATGACGCTGTCACATTCGATGAAGGTTTTCGCGCTGATTTGATCGTCGAGAACCTTGTGATCGTTGAACTCAAATCAGTTGAGCAGATTCATCCTGTTCATCCCAAGCAGTTGTTGACGTATTTGCGATTGAGCAACAAGCGTTTGGGTTTGCTCATTAACTTCAATGTGCCGCTCATCAAAAATGGCATTACAAGGATCGTGAACGGACTGCCTGAATAGTTTTCACGCAAAGGCGCAAAGACCGCCAAGAAAAACAATCTTAACCTTTGCGCTCTTGGCGTCTTGGCGTGAGAAAATTTCTAAATCCTTTGCGTCCTTTGCGCCTTTGCGAGAGATAAGCGTGAGATATAATTAATCCATGAGCCACCCAGTCACCACAACAGGCGATCAACCCACAAATGCCCTGCACGCGCTGGGCGTCAACTTCATCATGGGCGCTGGAAGCAAAGACGAATCCCTGCACGAACAACCCGCGCGCCTGATCGCTGCTCTCGCCGAGAGCAAGGAAGCGCGTTTGCGCCTGTCGCTGATCCCTCTTTTTCTCGAACATCCCGAATTTGCCGCGCACGTCCGGGCGGCTGCTAGAAGCCTCAACCCGTCCGCGCGGCTCACACTCCACTGTTATTACAGCGCCGCCGTCTGGAAAGAGATCAGCGCGCATGGTACACTGCACACCTTGCGCAAGGGGATCAAACTGCTCGGCTGCAAGTTCCAACTGGTTTACTTCCCGCCCGCCAGCGACCAGTGGCAAACCTTCCGCGAAGGCCAGTCGTTCAGCGTCCCGGCCAATTCGGCCTTCAAACTGAAGTTGAAAGGGCCGGTAGACTACTGCTGCTCTTACGGTTAGGCAGAATATCATGATAGCAAATGAGCACGGCCTATTTTGATCTCCAGCCGGAGTTGCATTGCTTCCTCCCCCGTGATAAGAGAAACGTCACGATCGCGCTGGCTTTCAAGGGCAGACAATCCCTCAAACATCTGATCGAATCGCTCGGCGTGCCGCACACGGAAGTGGGACAGGTCACGGTCAACGGGCAGGCGCGGGGCTTGGACAGCGTCCCCCATAACGGCGACAGGATCGAGGTCCGCCCCGCCGCGCCCGGCTGCCCGATCGAGCCGCGCTTTTTATTGGATAGTCACCTCGGCCGGCTGGCCGCCTATCTGCGCATGTTGGGGTTCGATTGCCTGTACAATAACGATTATCACGATGACGGGATTGCCGGCATCCTGGCTGGAGATGCCCGCATCCTGCTGACGCGCGACCGCCGCCTGCTGATGCGCAAGGTGGTGCAGTACGGTTACTGCCTGCGCTCGCTCGAACCGCCGGAGCAGTTGGTCGAGGTGGTGCGCCGCTTCGACCTGGCGGACAAGATCGCCCCCCTCCATCGCTGCCTGCGCTGCAACCACCCCCTCGAACCGGTCAGCAAAGAGAGGGTGCTGGATCGCCTCGAACCGCTGACCAAAATCCATTTCGACGAATTCCATCTCTGCCCCGCTTGCGACCAGGTATATTGGAAGGGATCGCACGTGGAGCGGATGGAAAGGCTGATCGAGTCTGTCGTAACGCGGAATTCATTCCGCAACCAAAGGGCGATATGAATATCGCACTACCGA
>JASEHI010000066.1 GCA_030018695.1 Anaerolineales bacterium | reverse complement strand
CAGCAAAACCTTCGGGACGTTCTTACTTCAACTCATTTGAAACACACCCAAATGACTATGCTAAATTGAAAGAAATGTGACATAATAAGCCCGATTCCTTTCACTTTTACCCTTCAATTACCTGGAGGAACAATGCTTAAAGTAACCGACGAAGAAGCCCTGGAATATCATCGTTTAAAGGGTAAACCGGGCAAAATATCAGTTGTCCCGACCAAGCCGATGGACACCCAACGCGACCTGAGCCTGGCCTATTCGCCCGGCGTGGCGGTGCCGGTGCTTGAAATCGAAAAAGACCCGGAAATGGCCTACGAGTACACCTCGAAGGGCAACCTGGTGGCAGTCATCTCGAACGGCACGGCCATCCTTGGCCTGGGCGACCGCGGCGCGCTGGCGTCCAAGCCTGTCATGGAAGGCAAGGGCGTGCTTTTCAAGAAGTTTGCGGATATTGACGTTTTCGATATCGAAGTGGAGGGGCATGATCCCGACGAAATCATCACGGTGGTCAAAGCCATCGCGCCCACTTTTGGCGGCATCAACCTGGAAGATATCAAAGCCCCAGAGTGTTTCTACATCGAAGAGACCCTCAAAGGCATGCTCGACATCCCCGTCTTTCATGACGACCAGCACGGCACGGCGATCATCTCCGCCGCGGCGCTTGCCAACAGCCTGGAGATCGTCGGCAAGCGCTTCGACGAGATCCGCATGGTCATCTCCGGGGCGGGCGCTTCGGCCATCTCCTGCGCCGAGCTTGCCATCCGCTGGGGCGTCAGGCGCGAGAACATCATGCTGGCCGACAGCAGAGGTGTGGTCTACAAAGGCCGGACAGAAGGGATGAATAAGTACAAGGAACGCTTCGCCATCGAGACCGACGCCCGCACCCTGGCCGACGCCATGCGCGGCTGCGATGTGTTCTACGGCCTTTCCATCGCCAACGTGCTTTCCCCCGAAATCGTCAAGACGATGGCCGAGCGTCCGATCATCCTGGCGATGGCCAATCCCGATCCCGAAATCAGGCCCGAACTGGCGCGCGAGGCGCGTCCCGACGCGATCATCGCCACTGGCCGCTCCGACTATGCCAATCAGGTCAACAACGTGCTCGGCTTCCCGTTCATCTTCCGCGGTGCGCTGGATGTGCGCGCCCGGGCGATCAACGAGGAGATCGCCACCCCGATCCTGATCGGCCGCCCGGAGGTTATCCTGAAAAAAGCCGCTGAACTCGGCATGAACTGCTGCGCGGAAATCATTGACCCGGAAAATTTCCCGATGATTGATGCGTATGCCAGGGCCTATCATGAATTACGTGAGCGCAAGGGTATCACCTCGGCTCATGCGTATAAGCGCATCCGTGAACCGAATGTTTTCGGCCCGATGATGGTCAAAATGGGTGATGCCGACGCTTTTGTCTCCGGCCTGACCTACGAATACCCGGAGGTCATCCGACCGGCGTTGCAGATTCATCACACTCGCTCCGACGCGAAGCTGGTAACAGGTGTGTACATCATGATTGTGGAGGACCGCGTCTTCCTGTTTACTGACGCCACCGTCAACATTGACCCGACCTCCGAAGACCTGGCCGAGATCGCCGGTCGCGCCACCGAGTTTGCCAGGCAGCTCGAACTCGAGCCGCGGGTGGCTTTCCTCTCCTTCTCCAACTTTGGCTCTACGCCCCATCCGTACCAGGCGAAGGTCGCCAGGGCGGTTGAGCTTTTCAAGGGGCGCTACCCGGGCATCCGCGCGGACGGCGAGATGCAGGCCGATACGGCGGTGGTATCCGAAATTACCGATGAACGCTATCCCTTCAGCGCGGTCAAGGACGCCAACGTGCTGGTCTTCCCCTCGCTCGAATCGGCCAACATTGCCTACAAGCTGCTCGCCCGCCTGGGCAACGCCAAGGCCATTGGCCCGATCCTGCTTGGGATGGGCGCGCCCGTTCACGTCCTGCAGACCGGCGACGAAGTGAACGACATCGTCCAGGTGGCGGCGGTGGCGGCAATGGATGCCATCCAACGCAAGTAGTCATTGCAGGATCCTCTGCAGGATCCTCCCGCAGGTTTGATCCTTCGCTCCGCTTAGGACAAGCTCTGCGGGAGGATGCGGGAGGATTTCCATTTTATGCTACAATAAACCTATGCCCGACCTGCCTCCCTTTGAATCGCCCACACTGCGAGTGTATAAACGCCAGCGTTTCTGGCAGATTCTAGCGCCGATGATGCTGGTGATCCCACTTGCTCTTGTTGCAGGTGGCTTCACCCTGGCGACCAAGGCGGGTCAAACCCGACCTGGGGCTGATGTCGCCGTTATCTGGCTGATCGCGCCGCTGATGCTCTTTGCGCTGCTTTGCATGGTCGTGCTTGGGGGGATGATCTATGCCATTGCCCGCCTGACGCAGATCATCCCGCGCTACACCCTCCAAGCTCAAAACTTCGCTTTACGGTTCGTCGCCGGAGTGAAGCGCGGGGCGGATATGGCGGTCAAGCCGGTTATATGGCTGGAACAGGCGCGGGCAGTGTTGAAATCGCTGTTCAAATAGTGTCAACACTGTCATTGCGAGGGGCGAAGCCCCGAAGCAATCTCCTGTAACCTCAAAAATTGCTGGTTCTGACGGAATTTGTGGTTTCGTCGTCAACCATCCACGAATAAGACCACGAATGCTCGAATTGATGCATTTTCATTCGTTTATTCGTGAAAATTCGTGGACGGTTTGGACAAAACATAACCCAACCACAAAATCCAGCAGAATCAGAAAAATTGGAATTCGATCATGCAAGGAGATTGCTTCGCCGCCCAAAGAGCGGGCGGCTCGCAATGACACGATGCAAGAAAGGAATGCCACCATGGAAGAAAACGCGATTATCGAACAAGCGGAAGTAGATACGACCTGGAGAATCAAGACGCTGCTCATCGGCTCGGCCCTCGGCGCGCTGACCGGTCTCGGCGCGGCCTACCTGCTGACCAAGCGCGCCGAGCAGAGCGGCCAGCAACTGGCGATCACGCCCGGCAAAGGCGTCAAGCTGGGGGTGCTGATCGCCGGTCTGCTGCGCTCGATTTTGTCGCTGGGTGAGGAATAGAATACGGCTTATGCCGACCATATTACGCAGCAGCGGTTACAGGTTTTTCTTCTACGCCGCAGATGGCGACGAACCACCGCATATCCATGTTGCGCGCGAAAGAGATGCCGCAAAATTCTGGCTTGATCCTGTCTGGCTTGCCAGGAGCAGAGGCTTCACTCGGCATGAAATCAACCAGATACAGCGGTTGGTCGAGGAAAAACAGGAACTATTGTTGAGGAGTTGGAATGGCTACTTTGGTTGAGTTGCAGCAGTCCTTGCTTGCCCAAAATGTAACTGTAACGGAGGACACTCTCAGCGTGGATCTGTACGACGGGCGCACGATTTCCGTACCGCTTGCCTGGTATCCGCGCCTGCTGTATGGCAGCCCGCAGGAAAGGAACAATTGGGAGTTGATTGGCATGGGGGAAGGCATCCATTGGCCTGATCTTGACGAGGATCTCAGCATCGAAGGGATCGTGTTCGGCCGGCCCTCCGGCGAAAGCCAGCGCTCGCTCAAACGCTGGCTGGAAGCGCGCGAGGGAGCGCTCAAGCAGCCTGCGCACCAGGTCGCCGAAAAGAAGGCGAAGTACGGTAAACGTTGATTCTGTAACCACTGAGCAGTAGAAGGGAAGGCGCCAGGGAATCCCGCAGTTCTGGCGCCTTTTAATTTGCGCTGCGAAGTGCTATAATTTGTGCATGGAATTCATTTTTACGTGGAATGAACAAAAAGCGCGCGCCAATCTTGAAAAACACAAGGTTAGTTTTGACGAAGCAAAAACTGTTTTCAATGACCCGCTTCTCGTGACTTATCCCGATGAATTCCATTCAGAGCATGAGGACAGGTTGATCAGCATTGGCATGTCAGCGCGGGAACATCTTTTATTGGTGGTCCACGTAGAAAGCGAAGAAACTGCCGAAGGGTTTATCATCCGCATCATCAGTTGTCGCAAAGCGACACCATCCGAAAGAAAAAACTATGAAAAAGGCGAATAACATCTCCGAAAACGATGACATGTTGCCCGAATACGATTTTACGGGCAAAAAAGGTGTGCGCGGAAAATATTACCGCGCCATGCAGCAGGGATATACTGTCCACATAGAAAACGAAGATGGCACGGTAACGGTCCAGCATTTTCCGCCAGAGAAAACCGCCGTTACCCTCGACCCCGACGTGCGCGCTTATTTCCCGGATGCCGAGAGCGTCAACCGCACGCTGCGTTCGCTGATTGCCTTGATCCCCGAAAGAAGCGGCAAGCAGGTAGCAGAAAAGAAGACGAAGTACGGCAAATAGCATATGCCTACACTCCTTTTCATTCGTGGCTGGCGGTTTTTCATCTACTTCTAATGAACGCAATGAGCCGCCTCATGTTCACGTGAAGAAAGGCGATTCGGAATAGACATTATCCGTAATAATATCTTTTGGCATCGAATTGCCCGAATTTCTCTAATTTTCTTCGTGCAATTCGCGGCATTCGATGCAGAAAATAATTGCGGATAAAGTCAAATGCAAGTTTTGGCTGCATCCGGAACAATTCGATATCGAAGAGGCATATCTTTACAACATGAGTCCTGCTGATACACGCCTTGTGCGCCAGATCATTTTCGAGAACTTTGATTATTTTGTGTCCGAGTATCTGGCCTGCCAACGAGGAGAACGAGAATGAACAAGTTCCATGAGGTGATTGTGGACACTGACTCGACCGCATTGCATCTCACCGTTGATGGCCAAGCCTATCATCTGCGTTGGGATGAATGCTCGCCGCGCCTGGCTAAAGCCACCGCCGCTCAAAGGGGACATTTGGAAGTCTCGCCTTCGGGATATGGCATCCACTGGCCTGAAATTGACGAGGATTTGGCTATTGCTCCCCTCATCCGGCAAGCCAGCGGCGTAGAGTAAGAAATGATGCAGGTTGCCGAAAAGAAGGTGAAGTACGGCGGATAGCAGGCCCTGTGGAGGGTATTCCAAGAACGGGCGCAAATTGCGTTTCTTGCAAATTTGGATTCGGCGGACTAAAGTCCTGCCTTAGTTCATGAAAGTCGGTTGAAACCGACTCTCTCCGCCAGCCCGAAGGGCTTCCATGTACTGAGCAGGGGATTTATCCCCGGCGAACCAGGCGAACCCCGCCGAACCAGGCAAGAAAAACGCAATTTGTGACCGCGCCATGTATAATAGGGGTACTGGCAATCACCTACCATGCAACGCGGGGAGGAACCCATGTCTCTGCTCCGCCTGACCCAGCACATCGAGAAGGAAGACCACTACCGCGTCGAGATCGCTTTCGAAGACGACGACGGCTCGCGCCTGACCGCCGACCCCAAGTTCCAATTCGAGCTGACCTCCGCCGACCGCGCCGACCTGCGCTGGTACCTGGAAGATTACCTGCAATATCCCATGGATCCCGCGCCGCAGATCGCCGCCCGTGTCGAAGCGCGCATGGCCGAATTGGGCAAATCGTTGTTCCACTTGCTTTTCGAGGGGGATGCCGAAGCGCGCGAGATGCTGCCCGATCTGCGCAAAAAACTGGACGACACCCGCGTGGAGGTGGTCACCGATGTTGCCGGCGCGGCCGCCCTGCCTTGGGAATTGCTGCGCGACCCGCGCACCGAGGCGGCGCTGGCGCTGCGCGCCAAAGCCTTCGTGCGCGCCTATTCCAAACCCGTCCAGAAAGCTTACATTCCCAAACCCGCCGACAAAATCCGCATCCTGCTGGTCATCTGCCGCCCCGGCGGACGGGAGGACGTGCCGTTCCGCTCGGTGGCCAGCCGCCTGTTGAAGGGCCTGGGCGGAGAAGCGCGTGAAGCCTTCGAGCTGGATGTTTTGCGTCCGCCGACCTTCGCGCAATTGAGCAAAGCCCTGCGGGAGGCCAAGGCGCAGGGAAAGCCCTATCACATCCTCCACTTCGACGGGCATGGCGCGTATCTCGAAAGCGACAAGAAAAAGCTGATGGATTTGCTGCGCCGCCTGGGCGCGCTGATGTTCACCGCCCCGCGCGAGGGTTCGCACGGCTACCTGCTTTTCGAGAACGCCCAGGCCGATGAAAACATCGAGCTTGTAGACGGCCTCTCGCTCGGCCAACTGCTGGTCGAGACGGATACGCCGGCGTTGATCCTGAACGCCTGCCAGTCCGCCTATGCCGAGCCGGCCCTCACCCCTGCCCTTACCCCCGGCCCCTCTCCCGAGTACGGGAGAGGGGAGTCGGAAGATGTTCACTCCCAGGTGCGCGCCTTCGGCTTGCTGGCGCAGGAGGTGATGGATGCGGGCGTGGCGGATTTATATGCCGCGCTGGCCTCGGGCCAGACGCTCGGCGAGGCGGTCAGCATGGGGCGCAAGCAGCTCGCCGCCCAGCCGCTGCGCGAGATCGCCTTCGAGCCGCGCCCCTTGCAGGATTGGTGCGTGCCGGTGGTGTACGAGGCCGCGCCGATCCAGTTATTGCCGCGCGCGGTAGGGGCAACCGGCCGGTCGCCCCTGCACATTGACCTCACCCAACCCGCCAAGGCCGATGACGGCCTGCCGCGCCCGGAGATCGGTTTCTTCGGCCGCGACGAGACCCTGCTGGCCCTCGACCGCGCCTTCGATTCCCAGCCGGTGGTGTTATTGCACGCCTACGCCGGCAGCGGCAAGACGATGACCGCCGCCGAGTTCGCCCGCTGGTACCGCGATACCGGCGGCCTCTCCCCCCGCAATCGGGGGGAGGCAGGAGGGGGGCTGATCCTGTTCACCTCCTTCGAGCACCACAAGCCGCTGGCGCGCGCCCTGGACGCGGTCGAGCAGACGTTCAGGCCGCTCTTGGAGCATAATAATATCCACTGGCTGGCGATGAGCGACGACGAGCGCCTGAATGTCACGCTGCAAATCTTCCAGCAGATTCCCGTGCTGTGGATCTGGGACAACGTCGAGCCGATCGCCGGCTTCCCGAGCGGGACGGGCTCGGCCTGGACGGAAAAAGAGCAGCGCGAACTCAAGACCTTCCTGCAGATCATCAGCGCGCAGAGCAAAGCCAAATTCCTGCTCACCTCGCGCCGCGACGAGCAAAAATGGCTCGGCGACCTGCCGCGCCGCGTGACCCTGCCGCCCATGCCGGTGCAGGAGATGGTGCAACTGGCGCGCGCCCTGGCGGAGAAACTGGGCAGGAAGATGAGCGCGGTGGACGACTGGAAGCCGCTGCTGGACTTCACCCAGGGCAACCCAATGACCCTGACCGTGCTGGCCAGGCAGGCCTTGCGCGACGGCTTGAAAACCAAAGCGCAGATCTACGCCTACGTGAACCGACTGCGCCGCGGCGAAGCCGCCTTCGCAGACGAAGCCAGCGAAGGCCGCACCAAATCCCTGGGCGCCTCGCTGGCCTACGGCTTCGAGCAAGCCTTCAGCGAAAACGAGCGCAAAGTCCTCGCCCTGCTGCACTTCTTCCAGGGCTTTGTGGATGTGGATGCTTTGCGGCAAATGGGACACCTGAAAACTATCACTGGCGAAGATCATTCTCTGCCCGAACTTTCCAACCTTCAACCTGCAACCTTCAACACGCTTTTGGACAAAGCCGCGGAGATCGGCCTGCTCACCGCCCACGGCGGCGGCTACTACACCATCCACCCCGCCCTGCCGTGGTTCTTCAAGTCCCTCTTCGACCAGTACTACCCCAACGAAGCCGCCGACTCAGTCGTGCCTCCTTCTTCATCTTTCATCTCTCCTCTTTCATCTTTGGCATTGCGCGCCTTCGTCGCATCCCTCGGCGCACTGGGCGACTACTACCACAACACCTACGGCGCAGGCAACCGCGAGGTCATCGCCGCCCTGCGCGCCGAGGAGCCGAACCTGCTGCACGCCCGCGCTTTGGCCCTTCGACTGGCGCGAGAACTCGCCGCTCAGGGTGACACGCGCCAACACGGCTGGTGGATGGCACTCATGGAAACCATGCAGGGATTGCAAGTCCTCTACGACCACACCGGCCGCCGCGCCGAGTGGAAACGCCTGGTGGAGGAGATCGTGCCCGACTTCGTCGGCGCCGACGATTTGCCGCTGCCCGGGCGCGAGGAGCAGTGGAGCCTGGTCACCGAATACCGCGTGCTGCTGGCGCAAGAAGCGCGCGACTGGAACGCCGCCGAGCGCCTCCAGCGCGTGTGCGTGGATTGGGACAGGCACAATGCCGCCGCCCTACTCGCCCGCCCGCCCAAAACGCTGACGGGCGGCGAGAAGAACACCCTGCGCTCGCTGGCGGTGTCGATCGAACAACTTGGGCATATCCAGCGTGAACAGGGAAAGCCTGAATGTGCTGACACATACAAAGTGTGCATTCCGCTGTATCAACGCATTGGCGATCAACCCGCCGAAGCCGTCGCCGCCTTCAACCTCGGCCACGCCTACAAAGACCTGCCCGCCCTGCGCGACCTGGATGAAGCCGAAGGCTGGTACCGCCGCAGCCTGGAACTGCGCGCCGCGGGCGACCGGAAAGGCAAAGGCGGCTGTCTTGCTCAACTCGGCCTGGTTGCCTACGAACGCTTCAAGGATGCCCGCCGCTCCCCTCTCCCCCTGGGAGACCCCCTAACGGGGGCAGGTGGGCCGGGGGTGAGGTCCGCTGAACTGCTCAAGCACCTCGACGCCGCCGCCGACTACTGCCGGCAAGCCCTGGCGCTCCTGCCTCCCGACGCGGTGGACGACCTGGCGGTAACGCACAACCAGCTCGGATTGATTTATATGGACGCAGGCGACCTGGAGCGCGCGCTGTATCATTACAACCAGGATATTCATTACGATGAACTGGCTGGCAATCAATATGGCGCAGGGCAAACGCGTTTCAATATCGCACTCATGCTTTCCCAAAACGAACGCCTCTCCGACGCCCTGCTCTATGCCCGCGCCGCGCTGCGCAATTTCGAGCCGTATGGTCCGGGCGCGGCGGAGGAGGTTGAGAGAACACAGGGGTTGATTGCGTGGATCGAGCAGGAGATGAAGAAGCAGTGAGCAGTGATCCTGCCCCCCTCTATCCCCCCATTTCGAACCCCAGAAATGGGGGGATGAAAGTTTATGCGAGGAACCCATTTTCTCGAAGGAAACGGGTTCCTGATTTCATCGTTCCGACCTGTCAGACCTGTCAGACCTGCCAGACCCGCAGACAAACGAGACCTTTGAGATACGCCCCCTCGGGGAAATCGAGCGCCACGGGGTGATCCGGCGACTGAGATAAATGCTCCACGATTTGCGCCTCGGCGCCCGCATCCAGGGCGGATGAAAGAGGAGTATAATTTGAATATGGTTGCAGTACAAATGCCTGTTCCCCATAAAAAAATTGCCGCCTTCTGTAAACGCTGGAAGGTGGTCGAATTTGCGCTGTTTGGTTCGGCGGTAAGGGAGGATTTTTCCCCGAAAAGTGATATTGACGCGCTTGTGTCTTTTGCTTCTCAAAGCGACTGGGGACTCTTTGACCACATCCAAATGAAGCAGGAACTTAAAGAACTATTCGGGCGCGAGGTAGACCTCATCACCTGCCGCGCGCTGGAACAAAGCCGAAACGCGTTGCTGCGCTTCGAAATTTTAAGCACTGCAAAAGTACTGTATGCCGAATGCGAGGCCGAGCATGTTCTGCGGAATTCCGCGCCGCATATCCACAAATCCCTTGGGCGCTGATGGCGGGAATGCGAGACCACCTCGTCCATGCTTATGACTTGGTGGATTGGGACGAGGTGTGGAAAACAGCGACTAAAGATATACCAGATCTATTGGAAAAAATTTGAGCGATTAACAGATTAATCACCCAAAGCACCCGCCTTGCCTGATTTCGAGAACAGGCCTGACTAGTAAGACCAGTTAGACTTTGAGACACACCAGCCCCTTCAAATACGCCCCCTCGGGGAAATTCAGGGCGACCGGATGATCTGCCCCCTGCGATAAATGTTCTACGATCTGCGCCTCCACACCTGCATCCAGGGCGGCGGAGGCGATGATTTTCTGGAACAGGGCAGCATCAATTCCCCCCGAACATGAAAACGTGACCAGCAACCCGCCGCTGCGCAGCAGCTTGAAGGCCAGCAAGTTGATGTCCTTGTAACCGCGCGCCGCTTTCTCGGTCTGGGCTGCGGTTGGCGCGAATTTGGGCGGGTCGAGGATGATGAGATCGAACTGGCGGCCTTGGTCACGGAATTTGCGCAGGAGTTGAAAGACATCGCCGTTGAGTGATGAGTGAGGAGTGATGAGTGAGGAAGGTTGAGGGAGGAGGGAGGAGTTAAGCGCAACATTTTCGCGGCAGAGGGCGAGCGCGTCAGCAGAAGAATCTACGGATAATACCGATTTCGCTCCCCCTGCCAGCGCGTGGACGGTGAATCCCCCCGTATAGCAAAAACAATCCAGCACCTCGCGTTCTCTGGCTAAAGCACCAAGACGACATCGGTTATCTCGTTGGTCAAGATAAAAACCCGTCTTGTGCCCATGTGCAATGTCCACCCAAAAGCGCAATCTGCCATCTGCTATCTGCAATTTTTCGGGAGGGGTTCCGCGCAATGGGCCAACGCGCGGGGGCAAGCCTTCCAGCTCGCGCACATCCGCGTCGGAGCGTTCGTATATATTTTGCAGGCCGGTCAGCTCGAGCAGCAGATCGGCGATGGTCTCGCGCCAGAATTCCGCGCCGGCGGCCAGGAATTGGACGACGAGCGTATCCGCGTAGCGATCCACGATCAGGCCGGGCAGGCCGTCGGATTCGGCGTGGATGAGACGAAGTGTGTCCGTGTCAGGTGTCAAGTGCCACGTGTCAGGTGTCAAGTGCCAGGTGTCACGTGTCAAGTGCCAAGTGTCACGGGCGCGGATGGCAGAGGCGATGCGGCGGCGGAAAAAATCCGCGTCCACTGGCTCGGACGGGTCAAAGGTCCAGGCGCGGGCGCGGATTTGGGAATGGGGGCTGTAGGCGGCGCGGGCGAGGAATTCGCCTTTCGAGGAGAGCAGGTCAACGGTCGCGCCCGGCGCGGGGTTTCCATCCACGCGGTCAATCGCGCCGGAGAAGACCCACGGGTGACGGCGCAGGAGCGATTTTTCGCGTCCGGGTTTGAGGGTAAGAGCAGGCATCTATAAGATGCCGATTTCCTTGCCGGCTTTCTCGATCACGTCCATCGCATATTCGATCTCGTCCGCTTCATGCGCGGCAGTGACCGTGGCGCGCAGCCGCGAGAGACCCTCCGGCACGGCCGGGGAAACGACCGGCAGGACGAACACGTTGTGATGTTGGGATGCACGCGTCATGGCGAAGGCGCGTTCGTCGGTGCCGCATAGCACCGGGACGATGGCGGTGGTGGTCAGCAGGGTGTCGAAGCCGCGCTTCTTCAGGCCACTGATGAACTGGTCGGCGTTGGCGCGCAGCTTCTCGATGCGCCACGGCTCATCCAGGATGACTTTGAAGGCCTCGTTGGCCGCGGCCGCCTGCGCGGGGGGTAAGGCAGCCGAGAAGATGTAGGCGCGGCTGGCGTGACGCAGGTATTGGATAAGCTCCTTCTTGCCGGCCACATACCCGCCGACCGACGGGATGGTCTTGCTTAACGTGCCCATTTTAATGTCAATGCTATCCCACAGGCCGAAGTGTTCCTCGATGCCGCGCCCGCTCTCGCCGAGCACGCCCACCGAGTGCGCTTCGTCAATCATCAGCCAGGCGTTGTATTTCTTGCACAGTTCGACCATGCGTGGAAAGTCAATCACGTCGCCGTCCATGCTGAAGACGGCATCCGCGACGACCATCTTGGCGACGCCATCCGGCGCCTGCTGGAGGCGGTGCTCCAGGTCGTCCATCTCGTTGTGGCGGAAGCGGCGGAATTCCGCGCCAGACATCAGGCAGCCATCCACGATACTGGCGTGATTGAGCTTGTCGGAGATGACATAATCGCCGCGTCCCATCAGGGTCGAGATGACCGCCAGATTCGTGGCGTAACCGGAGGTATAGGTAATGGCTGCTTCGGTATGTTTGAATTCGGCGATTGTCTCTTCCAACTCATAATGCAGCTCGAGCGTGCCAGCCAGGGTGCGGACGCCGTGCGTGCCGGTGCCATACTTATCTACGGCGGCCTTGGCCGCCGCGTTGATGCGCGGGTGCCCGATCAGACCCAGGTAACTATACGAGGCGAACATGCCCATCTCGCGCCCGCTGACCAGCACGCGCGCCCCACCGCGTAGTTCGCTGATGGGCAGGTTATAGAAGTACAGGTCGTTCTCGCGCAGCATACGCTCGCGGGCACCCATGGCACGAATGCGCCGGGTGACGGTATCATCGGTGTTTCGGAAGTCCATGACTGGCTGCTCCTTATTGGAATTATGCGTAAGTTTAGTCCAGGGAGGAGTTTCTGTCAATCAGACCTTGCGCCGGGTGTCCACGCAAAGGTTGTCATTTGGAGCGCGTAGGACAAGTCTATAGACTTGTCCCACTGACATGATTTGCGTGCACACTGCGCCGGCGATATGGTTGTCTCAAAGTCGTGGACTTTTAACGCGAATGCCGCGAATGGGCGAATGACGCGAATAAACCCATTAAAATTCGCGTAATTCGTCCATTCGCGCAATTCGCGTTTGGTTTTTTTGTCTCCTCACTGCGAGAATCTGATTCTGTCAAGGAAACATGAGAAAATAATCAATCAACTGTCTGACCCGAAGCACACCGTCATACTCGATGCCTGTCCCCCCTTTACGCAACTGGCCTTTTTCGCCATCCGGGTCGCCCAGGCAAGTGACGATAATGTCGCCGCCGCTGAGGTCCTCTTTCTCGGTGTAGTGGTTGGTGGTCACTACCAGGTGCGTACCGGCGGCTTTGGCAGCCAGCACCCCGTTCTTCGAGTCCTCGACGACGATGACCTCCTCCGGTTTCAGCCCGGTTTTGGCGAGCGCCAGGTTATAGATCGCCGGATCGGGTTTTTTCTTTTCCACCACGTCGCCGGCCAGCACGATATCGAACTTGATGTCCGTAAGGACTTTCTCGGTGATGGCTTTGGCTGCCTGCTCGTTGGAGGTGGTGCAAACGCCGATGAGCAGACCGGCGTCCATGGCCTCCTTCATGAAGCGGTGGATGCCCGGGCGCAGCGGCAGCTTGCCGGTCTCGATCAGTTCCACGAAGAGGGCTGTCTTGCGTTTGTGCATCGCCTTGACCAATTCATCCTCTTCCTCCGCGGCGATTGGCTTGCTGAAGCCCGTGGTGTGATTGTGGTGCTTCATGCGCTCTTTGCCGCCGGCAATCTGGAGCAACTCGTGGTAATAGTCCACGCTCCACTCGTCAGTGAAACCGAACTCTTTGAAAGTCATATTGAATGAGACGCGGTGACCATCCCTTTCTGTGTCAATGATCACACCGTCCTGGTCGAAGAATACTGCTTTGATCTTTCCCATATAAGCCTCCATTTGTGCAAGGATTTTTGAACATGTGCCCGCAAGCAATGTCAGTGGGACAAGTCTATAGACTTGTCCTACGTCAGAAACTCGCGCACGATGTTAACGAACATGCGGTTCTCTTCCTTCGAGCCGATGGTGACGCGGAACCAACCGTCGCTGCCGAATTTTTTGCTTTCCGGGCGCAGGATGATGCCCTTGGTCTCGGCATAGGCGACCACATCCTTTCCCATCTTGCCCGTCTCACCGCAGTCGAAGAGGATGTAGTTTGCTTTGGAGGGGAAGATGACAAAGCCAGGGATGTCGCTCAACGATTCGGTGATGAAGTCCACTTCGCGGTTGTTGAACTTGACGCGCTCCTCCAGCGCCTCTTGATCTTCAAAAGCCGCCAGCGCCCGCTTGGCCAGGAGAGCCGCGAAGGTATTGGCGAAGGGGATCTTTCCCCATATGCGCTAACTTAAGGACAAACAGGGGCCTCTGAGATATGATATAGGGCACTCATGCCAAACAAAATATCCCGGAGGCCGAAATGAAGTGTAGCACAAAAAATGCGATTAGAGCAACAACGTTCCGAGAATTGTTCGCTGAAGGAGAGCAGGGAATTCTTTTGAGACTGCCGGCGAACATCGATTTGGAGGCAATGGCAACAGAGACAAAAGCCCTCCTTCGACATCGTGAAATCAAAAGCGCCGTAGGTTTATTGCGCATGGTGTTTGCGTACGCTATTTGCGATTGGTCGTTGCGGATGGTTGGGGCATGGTGTGCGATCATCGGAATAGG
>JASEHI010000065.1 GCA_030018695.1 Anaerolineales bacterium | reverse complement strand
GTGTGCTACGGCTTGAGAATTTGCCGTCCTACGCCAAAATACAACTATCGAGTAACCAGATTGCCTTGCTGGATGACGGGACACCCGCGCCTGAAACCGGGATCGGGATGCTTTGGCAGTTCTATCAGGAACACCCCGATTTCGGATTCCACGTCATTCTCTTCGCTAACCTGGGCGATAAGCTTTACGCCAATCCGGATAAACCCAACTGGCAGGACAAGCTGGCCCGTGCCATAGTATGGTGCATTGACCATGATGCTCTCGTGTACAACCATACGTATTCGCATGTCCGACTTGATATGTCGAACGCGAACGATATCAAAAACGAACTCCTTCAAAATGATAATTATCTTCGCGAGTTACTGTTGCGCGCCGGCCGGCCAGACCTGATTCCCAGCCTGAGCAATTACTTTGCTTTGCCATATAGCATCTGGCCGACAACCAAAGCTGGAGTTGACGCGATCAAGAAATATACCAATCCGGAAGGGAAGCCAATGCTGGGCATTTTCGAGGCTGGTTTCGACACCACCAAGTTGCTGCCACCGCCCTATTCAGCTAATTTTGACCATTGGCATATCCCGCGCTTTGCTGCCACTCTCAGTTCTATCCGCACATTGGTACAGCAAAGCAACCAGATGCCCACCACAACTACCTGTGACCTCGATTCAGGAAATGGTGATTCGGCCTTCATAGGCGATCAAATATACCTGGCGATACAAAATAATAACTGTCCCGTCGGTATTTATGTTACCGACCAGTTTATCTTTGACGCAACACAACCTGCGGATGTAAAATTAATCTTCACGCGTACGGATTACGTCGCACCGTAAATAACATTCATAAGCCTAACTCGGACGAGCCCCCAACCCGCAGGGTGCTTCGCGTAGTGCGGGGACAGGCCGAAACCAAAAAGGCTCACCGCGGAGACCGCGAAGAGCGCGAAGAATTTTTAATCGCAAGTTTGCCCGCGCCTGGTTTGGGTTGTGGTAACTGCCCGATCACGCCGGAGAAGGTGTGGAAGACGCTAAAAAAGCGGTAGAATAGGTTGAATTGCGGAGGTAGTAATGAGTAAAAGAAAAATGTATAAACTTCCTCTTGTCCTCGATCCCCAACCGGAGGGCGGGTATGTTGTCACTTGCCCGTTTTTGCCAGAACTGATCACCGAAGGCGATACAGTACAGGAAGCCTTGAATAACGCCAATGATGCCTTATCGGCAATTGTCGAGGCAATGAAAGAACTGGATCGCCCATTACCCCCTGTCCTGCAACCGGCCAAAGAAAACTCTCCTTTATGGGTTGAAACAGTGCTGGCGGTGGCATGAAATATCGCGAAATTGGACATTAACGAGAATCCGGTCATGCCGAAGAAGGTGTGGAAGGCATTTAAAGCGGTAAAATAATACCAGAGGAAAGTTGACATGTTTCAAATTCCTACCAACATCCGACCAACTGGATTCCCGCCGGTATCCGAAACGCTCCCGCTGGCCGTGGAAAAGATCGCCGAAGCTCTCAACCCAGAGAAAATCATCCTTTTCGGATCTTATGCCTATGGTAACCCCACTCCAGATAGCGATGTGGACTTGCTTATCATCATGGATACAACAGCCAAACGGACAGAGAGGTTTTTATCCGTAACAAGGCTTCTACGACCGCGGCAATTCCCTGTTGACATCATTATCAAGACTCCTGAAGAAATCGAACAGGAAGTAAGAACGAATTTTTTTATCCGGGAAATCGTCAATAAAGGGCAGGTGTTATATGAGCGATGAGCAAGATGCCCTGGCGTGGGCTCGGTACGCAGAAGAAGATTTCCAAACCGCGAAAATACTTCTCCGTCAAAAGAAACCAATGCTCACCGGTGTCTGTTTTCATACACAGCAATCCGCAGAAAAGTATCTCAAGGCATTGCTGGTCGCAAAACAAAAAGAATTTCCTAAAATCCACGATCTCGATACCTTGAACGAACTCTGCAATCAAGCGGGGGTATTTACCGGCTTTGATAAAGACTCTCTCGATAGGCTCACCGCTTATGCAGTATTCACTCGTTATCCTGGCAACCAACCGATTTTAGACGAAGCCAGAGAAGCACTTGAGATTGCGAAATCCATTCGCAAGTTTGTGCGCGTTTGGTTTGGGCTTCGATAGCTTTATGGGCAAAATCTACGTCATCGGACACGTCAACCCGGATACCGACACGGTCGCAGCAGCCATGGGCTACGCCTGGCTGCTACGCGAGCGCGATGGACTGGATACCATCGCCGCCCGCGCCGGCGCGACCAACCCGCAAACCTCCTGGGTGCTCAAGCGGCTGGGACTCGACGCGCCTCTATTGCTTACTGACGCCTCGCCGCGTTTCGAATCGGTCACCCGCCGGCTGGACACAGCCACGCCAGACGCCCCTCTGCGGGATGCCTGGGAGATCGCCTTGCGCACCTGGGGGATTGCCCCGGTGATCAACGATGATGGCACACCCTACGGCATAGTCACCGGTGCAAGTTTATTCAATCTCATCAGCCGGAAGATCGGCCCGCACCCGCGCCAGCAGGAATTGCCCATCGCCGAAATCCTGGATACCCCCTGCCGCGAGTCTTGCAAGACAAACATTCCCCGCTTTCAGGCCAACAACCGCATCCGCGACTCGCTCAACCGCATCCTGCGCGAGGAAGGGGATGACTTCTGGGTGGTGGATGAAAATGGTTCCTATCTGGGGGTTTGTCGGCAGCGCGACTTGCTCAATCCGCCTCGCTTGAAAGTCATCCTGGTTGACCACAATGAGCCGCGCCAGGCGCTGGGCGCCATCCAGGAGGCCGAATTGCTCGAAATCCTCGACCATCACCGCTTGGGCAACTCATCCACGCACATCCCCATCCGCTTCACGGTGGATATCGTCGGAAGCACCAGCACACTTGTTTCTGAGCGCATCGAAGAAGCTGGCTTGAGCGCGCCGCCGGCGTTGGCCGGGCTGATGCTCGCCGGTCTGCTTTCGGACACGTTGATCCTGACTTCGCCGACCACGACCGAACGTGACCACAAAGCTGCCGAACGGCTGGGGCGCTGGGCCTTCATCCGTGGCGCACCTCTGGCTGGCGAAACGGTGCTATCTTATGGAGAACAGGTACTGCACGCCAGCTCGGGCATCGACGCGCGCACGCCGGAGGAGGTAGTCAACACCGATTTGAAAATCTACGAGGCCGGCGGACATCATTTCGCCATCGCCCAGGCCGAAGTCACCGATCCGATGCAATTCACCGAACATCTCGACGGCCTGACCGCTTCCCTGGAATCCTTGCGCGAACGTCGCGCCCTGGATTTCGCCATGTTGATGGTCACCGACGTGATCCGCGGCTCGAGCCGTTTGATCTTGAGCAACGAACCCGCCGACTTGAGCGACCTGCCCTACCCACTCCAGCCAGATGGAACACGATTGGCCGAAGGGGTGGTATCGAGGAAGAAGCAATTGCTACCTGTTGTTTTAGGATTGCTGGAAAGATAATATTGAGCGAAGGAATCGATCATGAGTAAGGCCAGATCCATAAAAGGCGTTACAATAAGATTGCCTGCCGAGCGCTGGGTTCACATAACAGAAGAACACGCAGAATTGGCGGGCTATTACTACGATGTTCTGGAAACAATCCAACAACCTCTGGCCGTTTTCGAAGGTAATAGTGGAGAATATCTGGCAGCAAGCGAGATTGACCCTGGGAAATATCTCATCGTGGTTTATCAGGAACTCAGCAAAGAAGATGGTTTTGTCATCACCGCTTTCATGACAAAACGTTGGAGGCAGGTTGAAAGGAGAAAGAAAATATGGCCGCAGTAAATCTTGATCGAGTACTGACTTTTGTGCCGCAAGCCTTGCAACTGAACCAGAAAAACATTTGGCTCACGTATGACAAAGAAGCTGATGTGCTTTATTTGAATTTCAAAAAACCCAGTCATGCCGACGATTCGGAGTTGCTGGATAATGATGTCATTGTACGCTATGAAAATGAAGATATCGTTGGTATGACCATTTTGAATGCCAGCAAGAAAGTCGGAAGAAGATCTCAGCGGAAAGCGCCAACGAAACGATGAAACCGCCACATGAAAAGGTGCAGAAAGCCAACCCCCACGACGCCATCAGCGCGGAACTGGCCGAAAGCATGGCGAACACCCTGCTCGAAAGCTGGTGGAGGCTGGTCGGCCGCGCCATTGCTGCCATCACGCGCGGACGCGTCACCCCGTTCTGGCTGTGCGTCACCAGCCTGGCCGTGTTCAACCTGTTGCTGTCCCTAGGCGTCACCCTGGCAGCGCGCGGGTCCGTCTCACTCGAAAACCTGGCCGAGGACAGCATGTGGGCAGCATACACCATCCTTGCCGTTGTCGTCATGCGCCAGCAGCTTGCGGCCCTCATGGAAGGATTCCGGAAAGACATCCTGCCCGCCATCCACGAAGAACACCTGCCCGACCTGCAGCGCTGGGCGCGCAGCCTGACCAGCCTGCCCCCGCAGATCGGGTTCGCGCTGACTATTACCAGCGCATTGCCGCCGCGCCGAATTCGATGCTAAATCCGCAATCGGTGATGGGACTGGCAAACTCGCTCATCCTGCCACTGCTCGGCTTGCTGGTTGGGAATTACGAGAAGATCCTGAACCTGCTGGGCATCCATTTGAGATAACTTGCCGCGCCGCATTACCAGAAGATAAATTGGGTATAATTCTTCCCAATTGAGCCTTTTTCGATACCCCTTACAGCGAGAGATTGATTATGGAACAATTCACTGAGATTCACAACAAAGCAATCCCCCTACTCAAACCTTATGTCAGCCGCATTGCGGTGTTTGGGTCCTTTCGACGTGGGGAAGCGACAGCATCCAGCGACATAGATTTACTGATTACACTCAAGCCATCCAATGCCCGCCCCAAACTGGGTTTTTTCAAACTACTCGAAATCGAAGAAGTTCTGCAAAAAGCCCTTGGTCGCCCTGTAGATTTGGTCGCCGAAGACAGTGTCAGTCCCTATATTCTTCCATACATCGAAAAAGAAAAGGTGGTCATCTATGAAGAGGGATGATACCGTATACTTGCGCCACATTCGTGACGCGATCGAAATGATCGAAGACTACACAAGGGAATTATCTGAGAACGAGTTCCTTTCTCACGCAATGGCAAAAGACGCAGTCGTACGCGAAATGGAGATTATCGGTGAAGCCGCCAATAACATTTCGGATGAGTTTCAGCGTGCCTATCCTGAAATACCTTGGGGAAAAATGATTGGCATCCGCAACAAAATCGTTCACGAATACTTCAACGTGAATTTCCCGATTGTTTGGGATACAGTACAAAGTGATCTTCCTCTGCTCAAAGAAGCGATAGAAAAACTCCTTTGCGAATGAACCCCATATATCAAGCCTTGGTTGAACTCGAACAGACTCACCGCCCCGCCGCCCTCTGCACGGTGGTCAAATCCAGCGGCTCGACGCCGCGCCACGCCACGAGCAAGATGCTGGTCTACCCGGATGGACACATCCTCGGCACGGTCGGCGGCGGGGAATTGGAGAACCGCGTCATCCAGGAGGCGCGCGCCGCGCTCGAAGATGGCGCGCCGCGCCTGCTCGAATACAATATGACCGACCCCGCGCGCGGCGACGTGGGCGTCTGCGGCGGTCAAGTGGAGGTTTTTGTGGAACCTATCCTTCCTCCCCCATTGCTGGTCGTCATCGGCGGCGGACATGTCGGCAAGGCAGTCGCCTATCTCGCCAAATGGCTCGGCTTTCGCGTCGCGGTCTCGGACGACCGGCCCGAGTTCTGCACGCCTGAGGCCAACCCCAACGCGGATGAATTCTATGCCTGCCCGATGGCCGAACTGCCCCAGCATCTGAACATCACGCGACAGACTTATCTTGTCCTGACCACGCGCGGCAACGATGTAGATGTGCCCGGCCTCCCGGCTCTTTTGGATAGCGCGGCGGGTTACATTGGAGTGATCGGCTCGCGGCGGCGTTGGTCGCTGACGGTCAAAGCGCTCAACGAACAGGGCATCCCAGACGAGAAGATGGCGCGCGTCCACTCCCCGATCGGGATCGGGATCGGCGCCGAAACGCCGGAGGAGATCGCCGTCAGCATCCTGGCGGAGGTTTTGATGGTGCGCGGCGGCGGGTCGGGTAAGCAGATGAAGGAGCCGAAGTAAAACTTTTCGGGCATGGCAGCGTAGATAAATCTGGATAAAACACTTGCATCAAAATATTCAATAGGCTATAATCAATCTGTTGATTCGACCAAAAAGGAGAGACGACTATGGCACGCATTTTTGATATTATCGAATACCCCAACGAGATGGAAAGTGAAATCGTCCATCGCTTCCCGGACAATTCAACGGCTGGAGAATACCGCCTCGGCTCCAACATCATTGTCCGCGACGGGCAGGCAGCGGTCTTCTTCCGCGACGGTTTGGCGTTGGATAAGTTCGGCCCCGGACGGCACATCATCGCCACGGCTAACATTCCTCTCTTGACCCAGAAAGCCCAGGACCTTTTGACCGGCGGCAAGACGGCCTTCCCGGCGGAAGTCTACTTCGTCTCGATGAAGGAATTTGCCAACCGCAAATGGGGCACTTCCCAACCAATCCTGGTGCGCAATCCGGGCATGGGCTTAGGCGTGGCGCTGCTGCAAGGCTACGGCACCTATGGCTTCGAGGTGAAGGATGCTCAGCAATTGATCATCCAGATTGTCGGCAAGAAGGCATCCTTCAGCGTTGAGGCGATTGAAGATCGCTTACGCGTGGCCTTACTCTCCAAACTCCAGGATACGCTTAACGAGTGGGGCGCCAAGATGGCCGTGCCAGAACTGCTTGCCAAGACCATCGAACTGGGCGGTTACATCCAGTCGCTGGCGGAGGAAGAATTCAACGCCATCGGCCTGACCCTCAAGCGCTTCATTATCGGCAACCTGAAGCCGTCTGAGAAATCAGCCCAGGAACTGCGGGCGATGGGCATGCTCGACATGGCCACCTACACCCAATTGCAGGCCGCGGACGCGATGCGCGACGCCGCCCAAAACCCCAGCGGCGGGGCCGGACTGACAGCCGGCATCGGCGCGGGAATGGGCATCGGCAACCTGATGGGGCAGGCGCTGCAGGGCGGTTTTCAATCCGGCCAGCAGCAACAGCAACCACCCTCCGGCGGCGCGCCATCCGGCGGTGCTATGTCGGCCGTAATGACGCCCTCCGAGGCGGCGCAGGTGCTGCGGGTTTCTGAGGAAGATGTCATCGCAGCCATCAATGCCGGTGACTTGAAAGCCAAGAAACTTGGAAACGCGTATCGCATCAGCAAGGAAGCGCTGGAGGAGTTCTTGAAGAGCTGAAGAAAGTAATACGTACTACGTAATGCGTAATGCGTAAAACGCAAAAGGAGTTCGGGTTGACCGGACTCCTTTTCAATTATGAGCAATTACTCATTACGTTTTACGTTTTACGTTTTACGTTTTACGTTTTACGTTTTACGTTTTACGTTTTACGCCAAATCCGCCAAAACATCACTCACGGCTTCCAACACATCTCCAGCCAAAACTGAAGCGGTACTTCCCTGTACCTCAGCGGCATACAGCCCGGCTTGGGCATGGAGCCACGCCCCGGCTACCGCTGCCGGATACGCCTCCACGCCCTGGGCGCGCAAGCCGACGATCAAGCCTGCCAGCACATCGCCTGTCCCGGCGCGCGCCAAAGCGGATGTTGCCACCGGGACGGTTGTCGTGCGCCCATCCGGCGAGGCGATGACGGTAAAGGCGCCTTTCAGAACAACCACGTGTCCCCATTCTTGAGCAAAGCGTAATCCAATGGACAGACGCTCTTTTTGAATTTCTTCTTTCGATAAACCGGTCAGCGCCGCCATTTCGCCCGGATGCGGCGTCAACACAGCCGGTTGGGGGAGTAAATTCGGCCAATCCGGGATTTTCGCCAACAATTTTAACCCGTCGGCATCAATCACAAGCGGCGGTAATGTCAATAGCTTCTTTTCCGGTTTTCCCGCTTGACTCGGGATGAATCCCATCCGCCCGTGGGCATTTTTTGAAAGGGTTGCTCCCCGCAGAAGGTCTTCCAGGAATTCCTTGGTGGTATTCTCCAATCCGAAGCCCGGGCCGAGCAAAAGCGCGCTGGCGCGCTCGAGTTCCTTTGCCAGCACATCTACCGCAGCGGATGCGACGACTCCCTGTTCATGCGGCAGCAAAAGCCAGGTCGCTTCGGGGAAATGTCCAGCCAGCGCGCCATGCAAAGGTGCAGGAACAGCCAGGGTCACCAGCCCGGTCCCGATCCGGTAGGCAGCTTTGCCGGCCAACAATGCCGCGCCGGTGTAGTTGATGGATCCTGCGACGATAAAGGCGGTCCCGAAAGTCCCTTTGTGAGAATCAGAGGGCCGCGGCGGCAAAAGTGATGCGATCAGATCTTCGCCCGCGACTTCATTTCGTACCGCTTTCCAGGAAGGCAGATCCTCTGCCAGACCGATATTCACCACGCGAATCTCGCCGACCAGGTCGAAAGCCGGGGTTTTCAAGAGACCCTGCTTGACAGCCGCCATTGTCAGTGTGGCATCCGCCGGGATGCAAGCTGGGCTGGCTTCCCCCGTATCACAATCCACCCCGGAGGGACAATCAACTGCGATAACGTAAGGCGGCCAATCCAAATCCGCGCTGGCCTCCTTCACCGCGGCCATCACACGCTCGATTTCAGCTTTTAAGGGCAATTTGAACCCAGTTCCCAAGATACCATCCAGAACCACGTCGGCGGCGCCAATGAAAGCTTTGAGCTGTTCAAAGCCTTCATCCTTCTCGGAAACGACAATCTCGCCATCCGCTTCCCTCAGCCGCTCGACGAGAGGATCCGCCTCCCCTTTTCGTTGGATCAGATAGGCACGCGCCTGCCAACCCTTCTCGGCTAATTGTGTCAGCGCGACCAGCGTATCGCCACCATTATTTCCCGGGCCAACCAACCCCAGGGCTTGCATATCTTCGTCGTCGTGGCTATACGCAAGACGCAATACTTCTTTGGCAATGCCGCGTCCGGCGTTTTCCATCATCCGCGCGTAGGTCAAACCACTGGCGTCGGCTTCCTGCTCGATCGCGCGCATTTCATTAACAGTAACGAGTTTCATGTTTTCTCCCGAGTAGGCCTTCGGCAAGTTCAAAGGAACCAGATGCGCCAAAAGAACCAGAGCAGCCAAATGTCTCTCATCCCTGCCCCCCTGCCCCTTTGTCGAGGTCGTCCGCCGCCCATCCCAACCCCAGCGACTCCAACTTCACACGCGTTGGCCGACCCGTCGCAGGATCCCAGCCGCGCACGGCGTAGTAGGCTGCGAGCATCGCCTCGAGCGGCGGAACATAGCCTGCCGCGCCGCCTTCGGAGAGCGGCTCGAGCAGGGCTTTGGGAAGTTTGTCATTGGCGCGCGTCAGGCCGAGGCGGTGATTGATGACGCGCTTGAGATTCCAGGCGCGCTCACCGGCACGCAGCAAATCTTCGCTTGTCCGGTTCGAGCCGGTGGCGGCATTGGTCAAATCCACCACCATTTCCGCCGGAATGTTGGAGAACAGGCACAGCACCAGCGCATCACAGACGGCGCGCCAGTCCTGATGACGGGCGACGTTGGCGGCTTTCTCCGCACCGGCCTGTCTATCGAAATATTCGAGGCCAAGGCTGGCATCTGCCTGACCCCAATCTACGAGAAAATAATCCGATTTATTATGGCACGCGCCGCGCGGACCGGTGGCATAGACCAACGCCATTCCTGAAACACCGCGCGGGTCGTGATAGGCCACTTCCAGCCCGTTGACCTGCACCGCTTCATCTTCTGCGCCGAAATGCGCCCCAAAGCGCCGTGAACCCTGCGCCAGGTACGCGCCGATGCCCTCGCGACGGGCGGTCAGATGGAGCAGTTTTTCCGCCGCGGCCACATCGCCCCAACACAGCGGGAAACCGGTATCTTTCCCGGTAATAACGCCTTTCTCGTAAAGGTAAAACACCAGCCCTAGCGTGTTGCTGGCGCTGATGGTATCCATGCCGTAACGGTCACAGATTTCGCCCAGGCGGACAATGGCAGGCAGATTGTCATTCAGCAGGTTTGGGCCAAAGCCGACAATCGTCTCGTATTCCGGCCCTTTGCGCTTCTCGCCGTCTTCGAGACGAACCACGCGTCCGCAAGCAATAACGCAAGCGTGACAGGCGCTCGTGCCGGTCAGGATGGTCTCGGCCATGCTTGAGCCGGATACCTTGTCCACATTGGGAAATGCGCCAGCGTGATAATATTTCGCCGGCAGCGCGCCGAGATATTCGGCGAAATTCGCTCCCCCGGCCGTGCCCAAGTCATGAAACACCTTGGACATATTATCGGCCTTCAGGGAGCGATTGGCCGCCGAACGCAGCGGAGCATACTTTTCCGCATCTGCCAGCGGGACTTTGCCGCCGCCTTCGACGGCAATCGCCTTGAGATTCTTGCTGCCCATGACCGCGCCCAGCCCGGTGCGCCCGGCAGTGCGCCCATGGTCGCAAAAGATACCTGCGAAAAGGACACCGTTCTCGCCCGCGGGCCCGATCACGGCGAGGCGTGCGGATGGCCGGTTTAATTCATTTTTTAGGACGGCCTGCGCCTGGTAGGTGTCCAATCCCCATATTTGCGCCGCGTCGCGGACCTCGAGCCGGCCCTCGTTTATCCAGAGGTAGACCGGCCCCTCGGCTTTCCCCGTGATCCACAGGCCGTCGAAACCGGCGAAGCGCAACTCCGGTCCCCAAAATCCGCCGCAGTTGGATTCGGCCCACAATCCGGTGGCGGGCGATTTTCCACAGACGACGAAGCGCCCCACGGCGGGCCCCGCCGTGCCGGTCAGCGGGCCGGTCAGGAACAGGAGCGGAGATTCCGGCGATAACGGCTCCAGGTCACGGGTCAGGGAGGTGTAGAGCAAGCGCGCTGCCAATGATGCGCCGCCCAGGTAATCGCGTTCCCATTCCGCAGGGACACTGAATTGACCCGTCTCACGCGTGGTGAGATTGATGGTCGCGATAGGTTGCATAGTATTTCCTGTTTACTTCAATATCTCGCCGGTGATCTCTCGGCAGCAACGGACGAAATCCAGCACGGTCGGCACATTGCGCATCATATAGGCCATGCTGCCTTGAACTTGCAGTTTGCGGGTCATCATCGCCTGCATCGGATCCAGTTCGCCTTTCATGATGCGGGCGATATTTTCGTAAGAAGCCTTTAGAACAAAGGCCGGCTTGACTTCAGAGAGGTCTTTCAAGACGGCTGTCTTGCGGCATTTTCCATGCCACAAGTCCAAATAATAGAATAACTGCTCCTTGAGAGGGCCGCCTGGTTCGATGACGACGCACATATCGCCTTCCCAATTCCTGGCGATACGGGCGTACTGGGCATCCGAGTTCAACTTTTCATCCAGTTTTTCGAGCCACTCGGGTGAAGGGAACATAGTGGTCATCTGCTGTCTCCTTGATTCGTGAGTAGAAACATTTCAATTATAGACGCAATTGCCCAGGTTTAGTGCCGATTTCCCCTTGCAAAAACGAACAATTTCGTCTATGCTTAACGAGTGAAAGTGCCATCCCTGCATGGTCAGAAGCGGCGTTAAATCAACTCAATAAGGAGAAGGAGAGAAGTGATGAAAAAAGCAACTCTGATAATCAGCATGTTGGTAATTGCCAGCCTCGCGCTGGTAGCCTGCGCCCCCAAGGTGACTGGCGGAACCGGCGGCGGCGCCGTGGCCGGGATGCCCGATCTTAAGGGGCGCACCATTACCGTGGCCGTAGAAAATGCCTACCCGCCTTTCAACAGCATTGATGAAGCCACCGGCAAAGCTGTCGGCTGGGATTACGATGCCGTCAACGAAATCTGCAAGCGGCTCAACTGCGTACCCGAATTCAAGGAAGTCGCCTGGGATGGCCTCTTCCCAGCCATGAACGCGGGTGAATACGATATGGCCGCGGATGGGATCACGTACAAAAGGTTGCGCGCCTGGGGTGTAGATTTCTCGATCCCATATACGCCAGTCGCCCAATCGTTGTTAGTGCGGGCTGACGAAACTCACACCCTGGATGATTTCAAGGCCGATCCGCAACTGAAAGTTGGCACCCAAATCCAGACCACAAACTATGATGCCGCGGTATCACTCTTCCCGGATAAGGAAATCGTGGCCTTCGAGGATTTCGGCGCGCCCGCCCTGGCATTACTTGCCGGTGACATTGATGGCGTTGTCATTGATGATGTAGCTGGGTTTGGTTTTATGCAAGCCAACCCTGGGAAATTTAAAATCGCTGCCTTTTTCGAGACCGGCGAATTCCTGGCCTTTGTCTATCCGCCAGGCAGCGATCTGATTCATCCAATCAACGCTGCTCTTCGTGCGATGCTGGCGGATGGCACACTGGCTCAATTGAATAAAAAGTGGGGTCTTGCCGATCCTGGAGCGCTTGACTATAAATAACCCGTTCAGAAGCCGTTTCTGACACTCCTGCAAGATGGGGGCCTCAGCCCCCATCTTGCCTGAATTTTACTAGTTCTAACGGAATTTGTGGTTTCGTTGCAAACCATCCACGAATAAGGCCACGAATAAACGAATGGACGGCGCAAATTCGTGTATTCGTGAAAATTCGTGGACGGTTTGGGCAAAATATGCCCAACCACAAAATCCAGCAGAATCAGGAATTTTATATGCACTGGAGGCTTACATGCAATCTAAAACCGAACAAAAGCCCCGTGGATTAATTCCGGTTGATATTAATATCTCAAAATGGCCCTGGTGGGCAATTGTACTATTTCTTACCGGTCTTGCATTATCTATTCTCATTTTAACCTCAAAGAATTATAACGACACTTTCATATACTTGACCCTGGGTGTACAGTCCACGCTGCGCATTACGCTTTTTTCTTTCCTGCTGGCAACGGTTCTTGGACTTATTACCGGGCTGGCGCGCGTTTCCAAAAATGTCTTTCTTTACAATGCGTCAACGCTATATGTAGAGATTGTGCGCGGTATTCCTCTCGTTGTTTTGTTGCTTTACATTGCCTTTGCATTGGTACCTGTTCTTGTAGAAATGATCAAAGCAATTGGAGTATGGGGGATAACCAGCTTTCCGAGCATCGCTCTTTTTCAATCATTGGCCACCTTCAGTATCCGTGCTATATCTATGGAAGGACGCGCCATTATCGCACTCGGATTCGGTTATGGCGCATACGAGGCCGAGGTCTTTCGCGCCGGCATCCAATCTATCAGCAAGGGGCAGATGGAGGCGGCCAAGTCGCTGGGCATGAATTACTTCCAGTGTATGCGCTTCATCATCCTGCCGCAGGCCGTCCGCCGCGTGCTGCCGCCGCTGGGCAACGACTTCATCGCCTGCCTGAAGGACTCCTCGCTGGCAACCGTCCTGGCCGTCCCGGAGCTGACCCAGATGGGCCGCCTGCGCCGCGCGACCACTTTCCGCGTGATGGAAACTTTCAACGTTATCGCCTTCATGTACCTTTCGATGACGCTGCTTCTCTCCAGCTTCGTCCGCTGGCTGGAGAAGAAGATGAAGATCGAGGAGTAATCCGGATAAAACGGCTTTTTTAACACGTGATACGGGCCGGCCATTATGAATATAGCAAGATAAGGGAGTGTAACGTGTATAAAAAAATATCTGAGGAAATCAAGCAAGATTACTACCAACAAAATTTCACAAATCATGGTCAAAGGTTCGTTGCTTGGTATCTCCGCAATGTTCATTTGCGCGATAGAAACGAAGCCAAAGACGATTTAACAGACGGGGCAGACGATAAACAAATTGATGCCATTGTAATAGATGATGATAAATCCACGATTTTTGTAATTCAAGGAAAATTTATCGGTGGAAATGTTGTAGATGCAGAACCATTAAGAGAAGTGCTATCGGCTTGGTTACAATTCCGAGATTTGGTGCGCTTGCAGGAAGGCAGAGTTGTCCGAGAAAGATGACATATCATCTGCAATAACGTTAATTGATAAGGATGAGCTCAGAAGAAGATACGACCTTGCACTAGAGAGGGAAAATCCATCAATCAACTACACTCTGGATTTGTCTGAGTCAAGTTACATGCCGTTTATGATTGCTGGAACACAAGTAGTAATTGCCTCAATACCACTTAAAGAATGTATTCAATTGCCTGGCATAAAAGATGGTAAAATAAACGTGAAGGGTTCAAATAAACAGTTAGTCGGGCAGACAACCGCTGAAATAAGAA
>JASEHI010000064.1 GCA_030018695.1 Anaerolineales bacterium | reverse complement strand
TCTTTCAAAACCTGCGGGACGGTTGTTTCAACTGAAATGAAACGCACCCAAATGAATTTCTGAGCAGCATCGTTTGAATTCACCAGAGATGAACGGAGATAAACAGGGATTCAAATTGGCGAAAGTATGAATGAAGTCAAGACTTCCGAAGTCTCCGACATCGTCCCCGAAGGGGAGACTTCGGAAGTCTAAAACTTGCCTGGAGGCGCTATGACCCAAGAAACCAACACCCCCAAGAAACTCTCTTTCCTCGACCGCTACCTGACCCTGTGGATTTTCCTGGCGATGGCGCTCGGCGTCGGCATCGGCTTCTTTTTCCCGGCTGCCGTGCAAACCTTCAACACCGCCGTTTCGGTCGGGACGACCAACATTCCCATTGCCATCGGCCTGATCCTGATGATGTACCCGCCGCTGGCCAAAGTCCGCTACGAGGAACTGGGGGATGTCTTCCGCAACTGGAAGGTGCTTGGACTCTCGCTGGTGCAGAACTGGGTCATCGGGCCAATCCTGATGTTCGCCCTGGCCATCCTCTTCCTGCGCGGCTACCCCGAATACATGACCGGCCTGATCCTCATCGGCCTGGCGCGCTGCATTGCGATGGTCATCGTCTGGAACGAACTGGCAAAAGGCGATAACGAATACGCCGCCGGGCTGGTGGCTTTCAACAGCATCTTCCAGGTCTTGTTCTACAGCGTATATGCCTACGTTTTCATCACCGTCCTGCCGACCTGGTTCGGCATGACCAGCAACATCGTGGACATCACCATCGGCGAGATTGCCAAGAGCGTGTTTATTTATCTGGGCATCCCGTTCATCGCCGGGTTCCTGACGCGCTTCTTCCTCGTCCGCGCCAAAGGCAAGGATTGGTATCACAAACAATTCGTGCCCAAGATCAGTCCGCTGACGTTGATTGCCCTGCTCTTCACCATCGTGGTCATGTTCTCACTCAAGGGCGACCTGATCGTGGAACTGCCGCTGGATGTGGCGCGGATTGCCGTCCCACTACTCATCTATTTCGTGGTCATGTTCCTGGTCAGTTTCTTCATGGGCAAAGCCATCGGCGCGGATTATTCCAAGACCACCACGCTGGCATTCACGGCGGCCAGCAACAACTTCTAACTGGCGATCGCCGTAGCCGTGGCCGTCTTTGGCATCGGCTCTGGTGTGGCCTTCGCCGCGGTCATCGGCCCGCTGATCGAAGTGCCGGTGATGATCGGGCTGGTCAACGTGGCGTTTTGGCTGAAGAAAAGGCTGTTTACTAACGACTGATTGCGATGCGATTGCGGCCTTTGTGCTTGGCCACATACATCGCCTGATCGGCGCGCGCGATCAACGTTTCCAGATCAGCTGTATTCTCGTCATACATTGCCAGCCCTGCGCTGATAGTCACGTTAAGTTCACCCGCCTCTGTGGGGATTGGCGTTTGGGCGATTGTTTTACGCAGCCGTTCTGCAATTTCCCTGGTCTTGTCCAGGGTTGTCTCGGGCAGGAGAAAGACGAATTCTTCACCGCCATAGCGGCCTACCAGGTCTATCTCCCGCACACTGCCCAGAAAACGGATTGCCAAAGCCTTCAGTACCACGTCTCCAATGGGATGACCATGGTTATCATTGACCCGCTTGAAATGATCTATATCCAGCATCATGCTGGCGAAAGGCCGCCCAAAGCGGCGCGCCCGGGCAAATTCGAGCCGGCCCAATTCAAACAGGCCGCGCCGGTTATACAGACCGGTGAGGGGATCGGTTAGCGCCAGATTCTGCACCTCGGCGAACAGGCGAGCGTTCTCGATGCCCAGGGCGACCTGGTTGGTGAAGGTAGTGAGCAGGCGAACCTCATCGTCCGAGAAGAGGTGCTCCTGGCGCCAGAAGACGAACATCGCCCCCATGACACGCTCCCGGCCAGGCAGCGGCAGGACAATGTAGGACTTGATGCCCTCTTCCAGGACAATGGGCTTCACCAGGTCTGGACGTTGGGTTACATCCGGGATCAAGAGAGGCTGCCGCGTGCGTATCACTGTCATGGTGGTGCCGCCCGGCCGGACATCGGTACGCGCCTTGAATTGCTCGCTCAAGCCCACACTGGCCATCAAGCGCGCTTGTCCCGCCTCCAGCAGGAGGTTTAGGCTGGCGGCATCCGCCCCCACCGCTTCCACTGCCCCCTGGACGACGCGGTTGATGACTTCTCCCAGGTTGAGACTGGCACTCACGTTCTTGCTGATCTCGTGCAGGAGCGCGAGATCACGTAGCCTATGCTGCTGTTCCTCGTACAGTTGGTAGATCTTGTCTACAGCCCGCAATCGCTCGATCCCAATTGCCAATTGACTGGCCAGGGTGGTCAACAGGCGCTCATCAGCAAGTGTGAAGGCATTTAGCTTTACACTCTCTGCATTGATCACGCCGATCACCTGCCCACCGATCTTGAGAGGTACACAAATCTCGGATCGTATATTCGCATCCACGCTTATATAATGCGCATCTTTGGACACATCGGCCACACGCCGCGGTTGCCCCGATTCAACGACCACGCCGGTAATCCCTTGCCCGATTGGAATCGTGAACTGTTCCTTATTTTGAATGCCCAGGCGATAAGTCGAATGTAAGCGAAGCACATTGGCTGTCTCATCCAGAAGCAAGATGCCAAAATTATCCGGGAACAGTTTTTCGCCAATCAGGCGCGTGGTACGTTCGAGCAATTCATCAACATTCTTGGCCTCAGTCATTGCCATGGCAATGGCATGCAACACAGCCAGTTCTTCGAATTGCCTGCGCTCGCTGGCGAAAAGCCCTGCCCGTGTAAGCGCCAGGCCGATGAGGTTGGCAGCCGTGTTGATCACGTCGCAGTCATTTTGGCTGAAGGCATTCACTCGAGCGCTTTCAATGATCAGAACGCCCCTGACCTCTTCCCCGATCCGGATGGGTGCGTCCACCTCGGAACCGTTATTACCAGGGATATAGTTTGATTCCTGGGTTACATCCGGCGTGTAATGCAATTGGCCGTCCAACAAAGGACGCTCACTCAGGCCTCGACCGGGTGGCATGCGCTCTGGAATAAGTTGATCAGGCAAGCCTATACCGAGCTGCAGCACGCGATCACCGCTATCCTCATCCATGAGATACACGCTTACCTGATCGAATCCTAAAGTATCATGCAGATTATGCGCGGCGCGCCTGCAAATATCCTTCTCATCAAGGTTCCCGGCGAGGTCGGCGCTAAGCTGCAACAATGCTGCCTGTCGTTTGGCTTGCCGCTGTGCGGATCCAAACAAGCGCGCATTTTCAAGCGCGATTGCCACCTGGTCAGCAAAAGCAGCCGCCATCTGGACATGCTCGATGGTGAAATGATGGGGTTCGGCGCTGTCTATCGCCAATAGTCCGGTCACTTCATTGCGGACGATGAGCGGCACACCCAGCCAGGAGCGGATGTGACTGTGCGGCGGCTGGCGAAATATTGGATAGACCTTGTCAGTTTCGTCAAGCACGTAAGGTTGGCGGGTCTGGATCACGACCGTATTGGGATTATCGCCAGGGACAGGAAAGCGAATGCCGATCACGCTGGCCGGTTCTGGCCAGCCGCGCCCGCCAACGATTTCCAATTCGCCGTCACGCAGCAACTGCACCGAGGCGCTATCGTGAGGAACAACATGCTCCAGTTGTTCCAAAATGCGGCTGATGGCCTCTTCGGGATCCAAGGTCGCCGCGACAAGCGAGCCGGCCTTGCGCAGCGTTTCGGACTCTTCGGCGCGCTGGAGGATCTTTCGCTCCGCCGCTTTGATGTCGCTGATGTCGCGCAGAATGGCCAGGTACTCATTGAAACCCTCGATGACCGAGTGGGAGACCAGAACGGGAATGCGCTGTCCGCTGGCAGCGACGATCTCGGTCTCATAGGTGCCGCCGATGCCGTGGGTGATCTCCTGCCACTTCTGGAGCATGAAGAGCCGGCGGTCCTCCGGGATGAAGTCCAGGAAGGGCCGGCCGCGGATGGCCTCGGCCTGGTAACCGGTGATCTCGGTCAGGCGAGGGTTGAAGTAGCCGAAGGTGCCGTCCGGCTTGATGGTGAAGATGAGGTCAATCGAGCTATCCAGGACGCTTTGCAGGTAATGACTGGTTCGGGTTTTCTCCTCGTACAGCCGGGCGTTTTCGATGGCGATGGCGGCGTGGTTGGCAAAGGCCAGGGCTAACCCGGCGTCTTCAGGTTGATAGAAGTCCGGTTCCGCCTTGTCGGCGGTCAACATGCCGATGACCCAATCCTGGACCAGCAGCGGCACTCCTATCCAGGAATGGATGTTCGCCAGGTCGGGGGTCAGGCCGCTGGCCTGCATGGACTTGCCCCAGCGCGGGTCGTCAGCGACCGAACCAATGATCAGCGGTCGCCGAGTCTCAACCACTTCCTTATTGAGTAGCGCAGTGTCGAGATCCAAGTGGGTGTTGAGTACTCGCTCAGGTTCTTCGAAGCCTCGCACGGCGGCCACGCTCATCTGCCCGTTTTCGAGCAGCAGGATGGAAGCGCTGTCGTAGGCGATGACCCGCTCCATGCAGGAAAGGACCAGATCGAGCGCGGCGTTCAAGTTGGGGGCAACATTCAACTCGCGGGCGATCTCGCTCAGGGTATCTGAGATCTGCCGGGCGTGATGCTCTGCCTCGAAAAGACGGGCGTTTTCCATTGCTTGGGCAGCGGCAGCGGCGGCGCTGGCGGCCAGGGTTATTTCTTCGTCGCTAAACTCGCGCCGCTCGATGGTGTCCAGCCCCAGAGTGCCCATCACCTCACCGCGCACCATCAACGGCAGGATCAGCAGCGAAACAGTGCCCCGCTGTCGCTCTACGTCGTGGATGACCGCCATGCGGGGGTCGTGTTGGGCGTCGGCTATGGCCAGGGGTGCTTTGTGCTTCAAGACGTATTGCGTAGCGGGATTACCTTCGACGGGTATCACCACCCCCATGGCGCTGGGGCGTCCCTCGGCCAGATATTCGGCCACGACGATGGCGGCCGTGTGCGCCTCGTTCAACAGGGCAGCCGCCGTCTGGGGCACATCGAAGGCCAGTGCCAGTTCGCGGCAGGTGATTTCCAGCACCGCTTTCGGCTCCAGGGTGGTGCTGGCGGCGGCGACGACCCGGTTGAGCAGGGACAGTGCACGGTTGCGTTGCTTGATCTCCTCTTCCGCATATGCTCGTCTTCTTTCGGTGGTGGACCATAGCCCTGCCAAAAAGCCGGTCAGGGCATAGGTAAAGAACCCGACCAGCATGTTTAAGCCGTAGCCTGGCGGCCATGGCAGGCCATGTTCCTTAGTAATCACCAGCGAAACCAGTGCCATGGCGACCAGGGATGAGGCTGTTCCTCCTTTGATTCCCAGCAAAATGGCTGCAAATAAGATGGGAATCAGGGCTAAGGGGAAGAACGCTGGGTTTGCTCTGGTGACCAAGAGCACGATGAAAAAGGCAATGAAGCTCGCAGCTATGGTCGGTATGCTCGCCTTCCTCAACTTTTGCATGTCAAGCTCTTTCTACCTCGTTAATTTGTAAGAGACGATTGCGGGCGGTTATTTCTAAAGGTTATTCGGATCCATGATATATTGCCACCAATTGTTGGCAATGCCGCTGGTGCGCCCGGCCACCTTGGGCAGGTGTTTCAGCCACCACTTGTGGTGGGTGCGAATATCGCCGTTGCCCCATTCATCCGCATTGACCTGGCGGATGTCATTCTGGAAATGGGGGAAGTTATACCAGTCATGGCAATTGCTGAACACCTGGCGCGGGTTGTTCCAGTCGTAATCTCTCTCGCTGTTGGGGGCGAAATGGATGTTGCCGACTTCGGCCTTTCCGGGCGTGATCTCCTCGTAGCGGGTGAAGCGCCTGTACAGGTTGGCTTCTCCCTGGGTGCGCTCGAAGGTCTTGCTCAAGATGGACTCGCAGCGGTGGCCGAAGGATTCGAGCATCTCGCCCACGCCGCGCTCGTACGAAAAACCCATCAGGACGAATTTGCGGCTGCATCCGGCCGTGCCTGACAAGGGTGGCGCATTACACCAGAAGGCGCCCGCGCCGCCCATGATCGATTCATAGAAGCCGGCGTGCGGGAAGGCGAACACCCACACTTCGTCAATCTCACGCCGGGCAACGCGCGGCAGGATGTTGAAACCAGTCAGAATGGCCTGGTAATCCACCATTTCGGGTTGGTAGGATGGCCCACCTTGTAATACAGCCAGATAGCTGGCCGGGTCATAACGGAAACCATCCGACTTGGCCGGAAATTCATTCACCTCCACCCGCTGCACGATCTGGTAACGCGCCATACCGCCGCTGGCTTCTTGGATATCGCTCAAGAAGCCATTGACCAGTTCATCCACCCGTTTCCAGTTCATCATTTGTGAGAGTTTTTGGCCGCTGGCCGCATCCATGAGCGGGTCGTAGACGATCAACAGGACGCGCGCCGTGACGATGCGCGCCGGCTCGATGGTGTTATCCGCCGCGACGGCCGGGGGCGGGGGAGGGGTAATTGGGGCGCCTGTATTGCCGGTCGGTTTTGAGCCGCCTAAGATGACGCGCAGCAGGTTGAAAATGACTGCAAGGAAACTACCCAGACCTTTGGATGGATTTTTCATGATAGGCTCCATTATGGTATTGCTCTGAAAACCTAGTACTCTGTTACACATGGATTGATGGGTAGAGTTTTTTAAGTTTGATCCGTGCGTCATCCGTCGTAAAGTGCCAGTCAACGGTTGCGCCGTTTGTATTGCGTCTGGTCTCCCAGGCTTCAGTTTCGTGAGCCAAAGTCGCTTGGTCGGGAATGCGACCATCCAGACATTGGCGTCCGAGCACACTCAATTCGATTTCTGCCATGTTGAGCCAACTACCATGTTTGGGCGTAAAGTGAAATTCCAATCGGTCTAGAATTCGTTTGGCTTCTGCTGGCTCGAATATTTCTGATTCTGCTGGATTTTGTGGTTGGGTTATGTTTTGTCCAAACCGTCCACGAATTTTCACGAATAAACGAATGAAAATGCATCAATTCGAGCATTCGTGGTCTTATTCGTGGATGGTTGACGACGAAACCACAAATTCCGTCAGAACCAGGAATTTTCACCCTGGCCTGGGGCCAGTGCAGGCGAATTTCCTAAGGAAAATTCGTCCAATTCGTGTAATTCGATGCTGAAAAAGTAATTACCGAAACATCATAAAGAGAGGCACATGACTGACAACCCCAAGATCGAACGCCTGCGCGAGCTGCGCGCCAAATCACGCCTGGGCGGCGGCGAGGAACGTGTCGCCGCGCAGCACAAGAAGGGGCGGCTGACCGCTCGCGAGCGCATTGATCTTTTGCTCGACAAAGGCTCGTTCCGCGAGACGGATGCTTTCGTCCAGCACCGCACGCACGACTTTGAGTTGGACGAACAGCGTTTCCTATCCGACAGCGTGGTGACCGGCTGGGGCACGATTGACGGGCGGCTGGTCTACGTTTTCTCGCAGGATTTCACCGTCTTCGGCGGCTCGCTGGGCGAAGTGCACGCCGAAAAGATCTGCAAGATCATGGACATGGCGCTCAAGAACGGCGCGCCGGTGATTGGTTTGAACGACTCGGGCGGGGCGCGGATTCAGGAAGGCGTGGTTTCGCTTGGCGCGTACGCGGATATCTTTTTACGCAACACACTGGCATCCGGCGTCGTCCCGCAAATCTCGGCCATCATGGGACCCTGCGCCGGCGGCGCGGTCTACTCGCCCGCCATCACCGACTTCATCTTTATGGTGCGCGGCTCCTCGTACATGTTCGTCACCGGGCCGGATGTGGTCAAGACGGTGACGCACGAGGAGGTGGATTTCGAGTCGCTGGGCGGGGCGGCGGCGCACGCCGAGACATCCGGCGTGTGCCACGTCGCGGCGGATACCGAGGCGGATTGCCTGTTCCTCATCCGCAAACTGATGAGTTACCTGCCGCAGAACAACATGGAGGACCCGCCCGTCATCCAGACCGGTGACGATCCGCTGCGCATGGAAGAGGCGCTGGAGACCATCGTCCCCGACGACCCCGGCAAGCCCTACAATATCAAGGATGTCATCCTCCTGGTAGTGGACAATGGCAAGTTCTTCGAGATACATGCCGATTACGCCCAGAATATCGTCGTCGGTTTTGCGCGTTTGGGCGGACACTCGATCGGCATCGTCGCCAACCAGCCCGCCCATTTGGCCGGCTGCCTGGACATCAACTCATCGGATAAAGGGGCGCGCTTCGTGCGCTTCTGCGATTGCTTCAACATCCCCATCCTGACCTTCGAGGATGTACCCGGTTTCCTGCCCGGCACCGGACAGGAACACGGCGGCATCATCCGGCATGGCGCCAAACTGCTCTACGCCTATTGCGAGGCGACCGTGCCAAAATTGACCGTCATTACCCGCAAAGCCTACGGCGGCGCGTATGACGTGATGTCCAGCAAGCACATCCGTGGCGATTTCAACGTCGCCTGGCCGAACGCCGAACTGGCCGTGATGGGCCCGGACGGCGCGGTGAGCATCATCTTCCGCAAGGAACTGGAGAAGGCCAAAGACCCAGTGAAGCGGAAAGCGGAACTGGTGGCGGAATACCGCGAGAAGTTTGCCAATCCATACGTGGCGGCAGAGCGCGGCTACCTGGACGATGTCATCGAACCGAAGGAAACCCGGCCAAGATTGATCAACGCGCTGGAGATGCTTGGTAACAAGCGCGATTCCAATCCGGCCAAGAAACATGGAAATATACCACTTTGATTTACCGCAGAGAACGCAAAGAACGCGGAGAAAATCAAGCAATCTCTGCGCTCTCTGCGCTTGCCCTGAGCCTGCCGAAGGGTGCTCAGCGGTAAATAAGAGGACCGATGGATGAATTAATTGCCTGGCTGCTCGAAGGCCCGCCCTGGGTGGCGTATCGCACGCGCGTGGATCTGCTCGGACAACCCGAAAGCGACGCCGAAGTCCACGCCGCGCGGCGGGCGATGCTGGCCGACCCGCAAGTGCAGGGACTCGTCGCTGAACTGGCCAACTGGCCTGGCGAAGTGCTGGCCAGTCACAAGTCGGCCGGGCTGCAGATGCACAAACTGACCTTTCTCGCCGACCTCGGTCTGCGCGCGGATGATCCCGGCGTGAATAAAATCACGGCGCGCATCTTCGAGCATCAATCGGCTAATGGCCCGTTCCAGATGCCGATGAACATCTCGGAATCTTACGGTGGCAGCGGCAAGGAGATGTGGGCCTGGGCGCTGTGCGACGCGCCGGTCACGCTCTACGGCCTGCTCAAACTGGGACTCGGCGGCCACCCGCGCCTGCGCAAGTCGGCGGAATTCCTGATGGGGCTGGTTCGCGAGAACGGCTGGCCGTGCGCCGTCTCGCCGGAACTGGGCAAGTGGCGCGACTCGCCCGAGGTCCGCGCTGGAGCGGAAACGGCTCTGTCACTGTGGGCTGAAAGCCAGTCACGCCATCCCTACATGTTCTACATGGGCAGCGATTTCCGCAAACTCAAAGCCCCGTTCATTTGGTATGATATCCTGCATGTGCTGGAGGTGCTGACCCAATTCGACTGGCTGAAAGACGACCCGCGCCTGAAAGAAATGGTTGAGCTGCTGGCTTCCAAAGCCGACGCGCAAGGCAGGTTCACGCCCGAATCCATCTGGAAGGTGTGGAGCGGGTGGGATTTCGGGCAGAAGAAAGAGCCGGCGCGCGGATGCTCATTCGGTTATTCGTTGGGTATTCGTTGACAGAGCTCCTTGAAAGTTACCGCGCCAAGAGTCCGCTCTGCACCGCGAGCGGACGGAAACTGTTCGCCGGACAGTTGGATTTCCAGATTGCGTTCTTCAGGAAATTCATCGAAGAGCATGATGCGAGCATCTTGCCAATCCTGTAGGGCGGGATTCTATTCCCGCCAACGCCGGCAGGTAAGAAACCTGCCCTACATCCAGAATTGAAGATTTTACGTTTTACGTTTCACGTTTCACGCTTTACGGGCAAGTAAAACGTAATGCGCCGAAGGCCTACTCGGTAAAACGTAACAGGAGCCTTCATGAACAAAGTTTTGATCGCCAACCGAGGCGAAATCGCCGTCCGCATCCTGCGCGCCTGCCGTGAGCTGGGCATCGAAACCGTGGCCGTCTACTCGGAAGCCGACCGGCAGGCGCTGCACGTCCGCTACGCCGACGAGGCTTATCTGCTCGGCCCGGCGCCCTCGCGGGATTCTTACCTGCGCGGCGACAAGATCATCGCGATCGCTAAAAAGAGCGGCGCGCAAGCCATCCACCCCGGCTATGGATTCCTGGCCGAGCGCGCCGACTTCGCCCAGGCCTGCCAGAACGCCGGTATCCTCTTCATCGGCCCGAAGCCATCCGCCATTGCGGCGATGGGCGACAAAATGACGGCGCGCAATACCGTCATCGCGGCGGGCGTGCCGGTGGTGCCCGGCACGGAGGGCGAAGGATCACTCTCGGACGAAGACCTGCTGGCGGTTGCCCCGCAAATCGGCTTCCCGTTGCTCGTCAAAGCTACGGCCGGCGGCGGCGGCAAAGGGATGCGTGAGGTGCAGAATATCGAAGAAATGCCTGCGCTGTTACAGTCCGCGCGGCGCGAGGCCGAGTCGTCTTTCGGGGATGGAAATGTTTACCTCGAAAAACTGGTCGAGGGGGCGCGGCACATCGAAATCCAGATCCTGGCCGACCAGCAGGGCAATACGATTTATCTCAACGAGCGCGAGTGTTCCATCCAGCGCCGCCACCAGAAACTGATCGAGGAAGCTCCCTCCCCCTTCATCGGCGATGACGAAGACCTGCGCAAGCGGATGGGCTGCGTGGCGGTCAAGGCCGCGCAGTCGGTTGGCTACGTCAACGCGGGGACGATCGAGTTTTTGGTGGATAAAGATAAACATTTCTACTTCCTCGAAATGAACACCCGGCTGCAGGTCGAGCACCCGATTACGGAACTCATCACCGGCGTGGACATTGTCAAGGAACAGATCCGCATTGCGCGCGGGCGGCAGTTATCCTATCAACAGGAAGATATCAAAATCAACGGCGCGGCGATCGAGTGCCGCATCAACGCCGAAGACCCATACAACGGCTTCCTGCCTTCGACCGGAAAAATCGCCCATAGCATTTTGCCCACCGGCCCCGGGGTGCGGGTGGATACGGGCGTCTATCCCGGCTTCGAGATTACGCCTTACTACGACCCATTGATTGCCAAGCTGGTCGTCTGGGGCGAGACGCGCGCCCAGGCCATCCTGCGCATGCGCCGCGCCCTCGAAGAATACCGCATCGTCGGCGTGCGGACGAACATCCCCTTTCATCAAGCCATGATGGACTCGCACCGCTTCATGGGCGGGCAATACGACACGCGCTTCGTCGAGGAACGTTTTTCGATGCAGGATGTCGCCGAAGGCAGGACGCTCCACCCGGAAATCGCCGCCCTCATGGCCACGCTGGTGGCGCATCGAAGCATGGCGCGTACGGCCCAGGTCGTCCGGCGCGGCGAGCGGGATACCAGCAACTGGAAGTGGGTCGGGCGCTGGGAGAGGATGCACCGGTAGGGAGAGTGATCAGTGATCAGTGATCAGTGTTCGGTTGAATGTGAGGCATGATGAAATACGTTACGACCATTGACAACCAGGAATATGCACTGGAAATTCTAGACGAGCATCACATCCGCCTCGGCGAACAGACACTGACGGTGGACTTCGAATCGGTCAGCGGACAGCCGGTTTTTTCGCTAATCGTGGACGGCAAATCATACGAGGCGTACGTTTATCCCGAAGAAGATGGCTGGCAGGTGCTGATGCAGGGACGCCTGTATCCGGCGCGCGTGGAAGACGAGCGCGAGAAACGTTTGCGCGCCGCGGCCGGAAGCACGGTCAGCGAGAGCGCGGAATATCACCTGAAATCCCCGATGCCGGGGTTGGTGGTCCTAATTCCGGTCGCCGAGGGGGATAGAGTGGAAAAAGGCCAGGTGCTGGTGATCCTGGAATCGATGAAAATGCAGAACGAGCTGAAATCGCCGCGCGCGGGAATTGTGCACCGCATCCGCGTCAAACCAGGCGAGGGTGTGGAGCAGAGGCAGACATTGCTTAGTGTTCAGTGATGAGTGATAAGTGATGAGTGATAAGTGAACGATCAGGAAATCGAAGTCAAGTTTTACGTGAAAGATTTGGGGAAGGTAGCAGCGCGGTTGCTGGAAATGTGCGCGCGGCTGCTGCGGCCGCGCGTACATGAGCTCAATTTGCGCTTCGACCGGCCGGATGGCAGCCTGCGCCGTGAACATCGCGTGCTGCGCCTGCGCCAGGGCGAAGACGCCCGCTTGACCTATAAAGGGCCAGGCTCGATCGTGGAGGGCGCGATGTCACGACAGGAGATCGAATTCAGCGTTGGGGATTTCGAGACCGCAAAAGCATTCCTGGAAGCACTGGATTATCAACTCGTCGTCATATACGAGAAATACCGCACGACTTACATGATAGAGACCTCCGAGGTCTTCGCGAAGCACCCCCGAAGGGGGCAAGACCTCGGAGGTCTGAGCGCCTTGATCATGCTGGACGAACTGCCCTACGGAAACTTCGTCGAGATCGAGGGGCCAGATGCGGCTTCGATCCACGCCGCCGTGGATAGTCTCGGCCTGGATTGGGAGGCGCGCATCGCCGAGAGTTATTTGGCGCTGTTCGAGCGGCTCTGCAAAGCGCGCGGCTTTACGTTCCGCGATCTGAGTTTCGTCAATTTTGCGGATACAAGGTTCACAGTAAATAATCTGGGCGTACAGCCTGCAGATGAATGAGATATCAAGGTTACAATCAAGCATCCTACCATGGCAGGGCACGAAGCCGATGTTCAAGAAACCTTGCAACACCCGGACGAGATTCGAGTTAGCCGAAGCGATCCACAAGTATATTTGTTTTATCGACCGGAACATATCAGGCGCTGGGTTTGCGCAGTGGCAAAACAACTTGAAGACGGAGGTTTTTTGATCACGACTTACCCAACAGACAGTATCAAAAAAGGAGAACGGATATGGCCCAGGTAAAAGTATTTTATGACCAGACAGGAAATACGCTGACGGTTTGGTTCAGCGATCCCAAAAATGAATTTGTTTGCGAAGAAACGGGCGAAGAGATCATCCTGATGAAAGACAAGTCGGGGCAGGTGATCGGATTCGAGAAATTGAATTTCATTGTTCCAAAACCCGCCCATCTGCAAGTTGCTTTCGAAACAGTGGCAGCGTGATAATGATGCCTTGACGCAAAGGGATCCAATACAGATTCCTGTTGCCATGATCGCTCTCATCAAAACGACCTCTAACAGGTCGTTTTTGATTTTCCCGCTTGACATTCCCCCAAAGAACACTATACTAAAGTTATCCCGAAAGGAGCGCACGTGAAAACCTTCCCCGGCCTCGAACAAATGCAGGCGCACGTCCCCGAAATGCGCACGCGCCGAGGCAGCCTGCTCATCGGCCTGTACGTGCTGGGCAGTTTCGCGCTGGTCGCGCTGTTCTTCGTTTTGCTCGACAGCCGCTGGCCGGGAGGGACGCTGGTTACGCAGTTCGTCGTCCTCGGCGTGGGATTTTTCTGGCTGGCGCGCTTCATCACGCGCCGCGCGGCCTTCAAGCAAAGGTGGGGCGAACTGGCTTACCGGAACGCATTCGCCATCCACGGCGTGCCAGGTTTGGCGTTGATCCTGTCCGCCGTCATCCACGTGGCCTACATGCCCGGCCCGGCCATCGTGGCACAGCCGCCAAATGATTACATGTTCCTCTTGTATCTGCGCGATGGGCAGCCGGTTGGACAGGCGTTCTGGCGAAGCGGCGAGCCAACCTACGGCTATGGCGCGCCAATTCTACTCTTGGGCGATCCATCCCTGCAGGTAATGGTGCAGCCCCCGGGCAATTGAGGATCCCGATGAAAAATACAATCCTCGCGATTGGGCTTCTCGTTTTCGCCGTCGCGCTCGCTTGCAACCTGCCCCTGCCCGGTGGGACTAGCGCGCCGTCTGGAACCGGGACGCCCACCCCGTACGACGCGCCCGCTCCACCGTCCGCGACGATGGCGGGACTTGCGCCGCCCGCCGCACCGCCGCGCTGCTCCTCGCTGAGCAGGCCGGTGAGGCCAACCACCGGCACGCGCTGGAGGTAGTCCACAGCCAGCAGCGCCGGACCGCGACCAGGAAAGCCGTAGTCCTGCGTGAGCGTTTCTTCGATGGCGCGGAGGGTGTCTTCCGCATCCGAGAGTGGCAGCAAGACCGTCTCGCTGCTTGCCGCCAGGTATTTTTCGACCGCCTCGATGTCTGCCTGTGACAACGAATGTCTCGACAAGCTCGACAACTGCTCCGCGCCGTGCGCTCCTGCTGTTGCCGCTTCTGCCTGCATCCTGAGGCGGTATTTCAACTCCTCGGCGGTGTGCTCGTAGCAGCCAAGAGCGGCGGGGAAGCCGAGAGCGGCGGCTTCGGCCACCATGCGCAACATCCAGGACGTTTTGCCAACGCCGGGTGCAGCGGCCAGCAGGGTCAATCCGCCCGGCCAGAACGGAAGCCCGGCGAATGTTCCGAAGTAAGTGTACGGTTGAGGGTCGCTGATGAGCGCAGAACGCGGCATGTCCTGAATCTTACCCTACTCCAGGCAGGGGTGTTCCGGCGGTGTCCCGCCGAAGGCCTACTCGGCAGAAAGCAAAAGCGGCACGGCTTGCGGCGGTCACAAGCCGAGGGCCCACCGGTCAGCAGCTTGACAAAACCAAGAAACGTGATTACAATTCTGGATATTGTAATTACATGTCTCGATGATGTCTCGATGATGTCTCGATGATGTCTCGATGATGTCTCGATGATGTCTCGATG
>JASEHI010000063.1 GCA_030018695.1 Anaerolineales bacterium | reverse complement strand
GGGAGAGGTCTGCTGGAACAGCGGGAGAGGTCTGCTGGAACAGCGGGAGAGGTCTGCTGGAACAGCGGGAGAGGTCTCTTCCCTGTTCCCCGTTGGATTGTTGAACTCATTCTAAGGGGGAGGGGGGAAAAGTCAAGGGAAAACGAGAAGACTTCGGAGGTCTCTCCCCCACTGGGGTGCTCCGCGAAGACTTCCGAAGTCTTCAAGTGTGATTACGCGCCGGTCAGCGTGCCGCGCACCCAGTCGCCGATCAGCCAGTATTTGAAATCCTGGCCCTGGCTGGTCTGGATGCCGCCAATCACGCCGTAGATCAGCGCGCCGAGCGGTATGAATGAGATCAGGCAGGCAAACGGCATGCACAAGATTGATTTTAGGTTACGCCCAGCCCTGTTTCTTGACGAAATCAGTGATCACAGGGATGTTGACGTACTCACCCTTATAGGCCTTGATGCCCCAGTAGATGTTCAGGATGATACCGACCAGGCCGAGGCATGCGCCAATGACTACAAAGCTCAAAACGAAGGTTATCACCCAAAGCACCACGCCCCAGGCCAATGCTTGCGCATTGTGAGCGCGGATGAATGGGCGGTTTTTCTTGTCTTCCATCAGCATCAGGATGATGGGGACAATGGGCGTGAAGAGATAGGCCAACAAAGCCCATAGCTTGTCGTCACTGGTAATATCGGGATTGATAGGTTGCTCGGACATATTGCTCCTCCTGTGAGTTGGGTGATTGATTACTTGCTTATATTTTACAACTAATCCAGGAAAAAAGCAACCCGTTTTGAATAATTTGCAGCCACCCTTTCGATGTGTTTGCTCCAGTTATGCTAAAATCAAGACATGAACGTTCAGCCGCGCCTCGTCTTCATGGGTTCTCCCGACTTTTCCGTTCCATCACTGCGTGTTCTGGCGGAACATTATCCCGTCGTCGGCTTGGTGACCCAGCCGGACCGTGAAGCCGGGCGCGGGCGGAAACTGGTCTCGCCGCCGGTCAAGAGGCTCGCCCTGCACCTCGGCCTGCCGCTCATCCAGCCCGAACGTTTGCGCGCCGCTGAGGCGATGGAGCAACTGCGCCGCTGGTCGCCGGACTTGATCGTGGTCGCCGCTTTCGGACAGATTTTACGACAGGAAGTGCTGGATTTGCCGCGCTACGGCTGCGTCAATATCCACGCTTCGCTGTTACCGCGCTGGAGGGGCGCGGCGCCGATCAATGCCGCCATTTTAGCCGGCGATGCCGAGACCGGCATCACCATCATGAAAATGGACGCGGGAGTGGACAGCGGCGCGATGCTGGCGCAGAGAGGCATCCCCATCGCGCCGGAAGATACCGCTGGAACAATGTTCGAAAAACTCGCCCAACTCGGCGCGGATTTACTCATCGAAACGCTGCCCGCTTACCTTTCGGGTAAAATTCAGCCGCAGGCGCAGGATGACAGCCGCGTCACCTACGCTCCCATGCTTAAAAAAGAAGACGGCTGGCTCGATTTCACCCGCCCCGCCGAGGAACTGGCGCGCCGCGTGCGGGCTTTCAATCCCTGGCCGGGAGCGTTCTTCGAGTGGGAAGGCGGCTTGCTCAAAGTGCGTCGCGCCCGCGTCAGCGACGAGAAAAGCCCGGGCGCGGGGAGCAGGCTCACAGTCGAGGGACGCCCCGCCATCGGCACGTCGGACGGGATTCTCATCTTGGAAGAAATCCAACCTGCCGGCAAGAATCCCATGCCCGGCAAGGCATTTCTCGCTGGAGCGCGCCAGTGGTAAATTAACGTCCTGCAGGCGTTGCCCTGAGCTGCCATCCTGAGCTTGTCGAAGGGCTGAATCGAGCTGATTTTGACTTTCAACATACAACCTGCGGGACGATTTCAACAAGGAGAAAAAATGAGTGATTTAGAAGACCGTTACTTGGATGTTCTGCAGAATATCGAGTTTGGAATTGTCAGAGTGTATAAAAAGCACCCCGAGATGACAGATTGGGAAGCGTTGAGGGCGATTGAAGTTTTGATCCGCAGCTATCAGGAAGAAAGCCGTGGTCGTCAGCTTCCATCCATTGCCATAAATCCTCTTGCTCAAGAAACGCTGAATTCAGTAAAGGCAATGACCGACTGGAGGCTTGGACGGGAGCAAATCTTTGACAAAAAAGGAAAAACAGCAAAGTTACCCTTGGAACCTAAAACTGTAGAGGAAATTATTACCTGCCTCAAACGCATTCGCGGCTCGATTGAGAAGTGGAACAAAAAGGGAGGTAGGCAAGGGTATTTGAACTTTGTCAGTCAGTTCGTGGGGTAGTATTTCCGTACATTCGCGCTAAAGGAGCCTCCAATGCCAAAATATATCGCCGCCATTGACCAGGGCACCACCAGCACCCGCTGCATGATCTTCGACCACGCTGGGAACGTGGTTGCCGTTGATCAAAAAGAACACCGGCAAATCTATCCCCAGCCGGGATGGGTGGAGCATGATCCGCTCGAAATCTGGGCGCGGACGCAGGAAGTCATGCGCGGCGCGCTGGCAGACGCGGAGTGCAACGCCTCCGACGTTGCCGCCATTGGTGTGACCAACCAGCGCGAGACGACCGTCGTCTGGGATAAAAATACCGGCCAGCCGGTCTACAACGCCATCGTCTGGCAGGATACGCGAACGGATACGATTTGCAATGAGTTAGCCAAAAATGGCGGGCAGGACAGACTGCGCGCCAAGACTGGCCTGCCTCTGGCGACCTACTTCTCCGGCCCGAAAGTCAAGTGGATTCTGGACAACGTCCCTGGGGCGCGGGCGAAAGCCGAAAACGGCGACTTGCTTTTCGGCAACATGGATACCTGGGTCATCTGGAACCTGACCGGCGCGCATGTCACCGACGTGACCAACGCCTCGCGTACCCTGTTGATGGATCTGCACACGCTGGACTGGGATGAGGAGATTTTGCGACTGCTCGGCATTCCGCGCGCCATGCTGCCCAAGATTTGCTCGTCTTCTGAAATATACGGCCATGTTGGGGCGATCCTTCGCCGCGCTCAGGACAGGCACTTCACGGTCGCCCAGGGGCAACGGCAAGCCCAGGGGCGACGGCAAGCGTCGCCCCTACAAGACGTCCCGGTGACGGGCGACCTGGGCGACCAGCAGGCGGCGCTCTTCGGGCAGACCTGTTTCAGCCCCGGCGAAGCCAAGAACACCTACGGCACAGGCTGCTTCATGCTCCTGAACATGGGCGAACTGCCGGTGCCCAGCAACAGCGGACTCCTGACCACGCTGGCTTACAAGATTGGGGATCAAAAGGCCGTCTACGCGCTGGAAGGCTCGATCGCCATCACTGGCGCGCTGGTGCAGTGGCTGCGCGATAACCTGGGAATCATTTCCAAATCTTCCGAGGTCGAAGACCTGGCGCAGACGGTGGAGGATAACGGCGGCATCTACTTCGTCCCGGCCTTCTCTGGGTTGTTCGCGCCGTATTGGAAGTCCGACGCGCGCGGGGCAATCGTTGGCATGACGCGCTATGTCAACAAGGGCCACCTTGCCCGCGCCGTGCTGGAAGCCACTGTTTACCAAACGCGCGAAGTGCTGGATGCGATGGAAAAGGACTCCGGCGTCAAACTGAAGGCCCTCAAAGTTGACGGCGGCATGGTCTTCAACGAACTGCTGATGCAATTCCAAGCCGATATCCTGGATGTGCCGGTCATCCGTCCAAAAGTAGCCGAGACGACCGCCCTCGGCGCAGCCTACGCGGCCGGTCTGGCCGTCGGTTTCTGGAAGAACTACGATGAGCTGCGCGCCAACTGGGGAAAAGACAAGGAATGGAAGCCGCAGATGGAAGCCGCGCAGCGCGAAAAGTTATTTTCTGGCTGGAAAAAAGCGGTGACCAGAACCTTCGATTGGATAGAGTAAGAACGGAGAATTATTTCTTTTTTGCTCTTGAGGCTTGTGTTGTCGAAGGCCTGGCGGTGGAACGATTCCCCCAGAGCACGCCAACGACTACAATAAGAACCATGGCAATGGCTAGCGCGATGATCCCGGTTGTGTCGGCAGAAGCTGGCTCAGTGTAAGGGATGGCCGTAGGGCTTGCAGTCGACTCGGGCGTCGCCGCGCCCGGCGTCAGTGTCAACTCAGGGCTGGCGGAAACTGCGCTGGAAGTTTGGACCGGCAGGGGCGCGGCAAAGACGCGCAAAGTTCCCATCAATAAAACAACGCAGATTGCAATTGAAATTAAAACCAGGAAGGCGTGAAAGGGGTCAATTCGTTTAATCATTCGGCTTTTTTTCTGGCGGAGAGGGCGGGATTCGAACCCGCGAACCTTACGGTTACACGCTTTCCAAGCGTGCGCGCTAAGCCAGACTACGCGACCTCTCCAGTGTGCTCCATCAGAGCGGGGCGAATTATACCATGCGAATTTTGGAGTGCTGTGCAGAATTTGGCATGGTGTACACGCAAAGGTTGTCATCTGGAGCGCGTAGGACAAGTCTATAGACTTGTCCCACTGACATGGTTTGCGTGCACATTTTGGCAGGATCAAATTAGCGGCCTGAAATCTACATCGTTCCCTTATACATCCCGCCATCCACGGTCAGCATCACGCCGGTGATGTATGAGGCGGCCGGCGAGAGCAGGAAGACGGCCGCGTTGGCAAACTCCTGCGGCGTGCCCATCCGTCCCAGCGGACTGTCTTTGGATTGCTTTGTGATTTCTTCTTCCACCGTTGTGCCGTTTTGTTTGGCGCGGAAAGACATCAGTTCGTAAACGCGCTCGGTCTCCGTCCAGGCTGGCAGAATGGAATTGAAGCGGATGCCCTGATTGCCCAATTCCAACGCCAACGACTTGGTCAGGCCAACGGTGGCGGCGCGGATGCTGTTGGAAAGCACCAGGTTTGGAATGGGCTGTTTGACCGAGTACGAGGTGACGGTCAGCACGCTGGCGGATTTGGATTGCTTCAAATGCGGCAGGGCGGCGCGGATCAGGCGCACGTGGCTCAGCAGAGATAAATCAATGGCTTTCTGCCAGGCGGTTTCGTCGAAAGATTCAAATAAACCGGCGGGTGGGCCGCCCGCGTTGGTGACAAGAATATCCAGTCCACCGAAAGTACGGACAGTTTCGCCAATCAACCGTTCCGGCATATCGGGGTCGGTCACATCGCCAGCTAGACCGATGGCTTGCGCGCCGGTTTCTGCGGCGATTTTCCCCGCCGCGGCGGAAATCTTGGCCTCGTCGCGGCTGTTGACCGCCACGCGGCAGCCCTCACGCGCCAGGCCGAGGGCGACGGCGTAGCCCAATCCGCGCGAGGCGCCGGTGACCAGGGCGCGCTTGTCTTTGAGTTGTAAGTCCATTGTAGCCTCCGTAATTCGCTGTTGAGATGTCGCAACGTTCAAATGTTAATTGACATTATCCCATAAGTGGGCTAAACTGAGTAAAATTGAAACAAGGAGGTTTGTATGGATCTGGGGCAATGGCTGGTGATTGGCCTGTGCGTCCTCTTGCTGCTCTGGTACATTGCCGGGGCGCTGATCAACTACCGGCGCGCCGCAGACGCGCTGGCGTGGCTGAAGGCCGGTCTGGACGAACTTGGTGAATTGAGCGGCATGGGCTGGCTGACGGCGCTGCATTCGGCTGGCAGGCTGGCCATTCGCGAGGCGCGTCCGCCTTTCTGCACGGTGGAATTGCTTTTCGCCTTGGAAGCGCGCGAAAACCTGCTGGTGTGGGCATTCCGTCATTTGTTGGGGCGGCGGGACGAATTGTATGTGCGCGCCGATTTGCGCTCCGCGCCGGACGCGGAACTGGAAGCGGCGCGGCGCCCACGCCCGACGAATTCAGGCGAGCGGTTTGACATCACCCGCTACGGCAAGAAAAGTGAAGCACTGTTGAGCCGGTTGAAGGAATTCCTGGGTAAATATCCGAATGCGGTCTTGAAGGTCTCGCTCCAGCGCAAGTCGCCGCACGTGCTCATCCGTCTGAACCTGGACGATTTGCGCGCCGGCGAAGCACGGGCGCTTTTCACCGCCCTGCGGGCCTGGTTGGAGTAGCAGCGCTGTGAACGGGAAAGTTAAACACAACCCCCAGAGAATGGGGGCAAGAGGTCACGAAGGGGCACAAAGAAAAAAAGCCCGACTCCTTGTGGAGCCGGGCTTTTTTCGTGCCAGTTCGCGGCCGACAATCAAGCGAATAGCAGGTTTGCCGTTCGTTCGAGCATCTCCACGCCGCGCACTTCGGTCTCGAAGAGCGGCAAGATGGCACGCACCTGGCCATCGAATTCCTTCCAGATGGTTTCCATGTGCTCATCCTGCATGGCGACGCGGTTCTTGACGAAGTCGGGTGTGTCTTTCTTGACGCTGTTCTTGTCAATCAGCATGTTGACGATCACGCCGCCGACAGGGATGTTGAATTCGCTGAACCAGCCAATGAAACGCGTGATGACCGCGATCGGCAGCGCCTCGGGCAGGGTGATGAAGAAGAACGAGGTCAGGTTGTCGTCGGTGAGCAGGGTCTTGGCGTGGCACATGCGCTCGCGCAAGTTCAGCAGGTAATCCATTAGTGGGTCTTTCTCCTGCTTTTTCTTACTGTAGGATAACAGATCCTTCAGACTCTTGGCCTCTTCACGACTCTGAACCATTTTGTTGACCCACATCGAGTACACGCTGGTCATGCCCAGCAAACGGCGGGCGTTGGCGGTCGGTGCGGTATCGAAGACGTAGACCTCGTACTCGTCGTCGAACATCAGGTCAATCATGTTCTCGAACATGGCTGATTCCTCGAAGGACGGGTTCATGGTGGCCGATTCGACAAACTCGTCCGCTTTGGTCTTGATGTCAGCGTATTTGAGGAACCACTCGATTTTTTCGCGGATTTCCTTCTTGGATTTCTCGATCGTATCGTGCGTATCAATCTCGTAGGCCGTCAGATTAGGAACACCCTCGACAGGAGTTTGCTTACCGAAGACATTCTGTCCAAGCAGGCTGCTCAGCGAGTGGACCGGGTTGGTTGAGGCCAGCAGGGTCTTCTTGCCCTGCTGGGCGGCCCAAATAGCCGCCGCGCCGGCCATCACGGTCTTACCCACGCCGCCCTTGCCGCCGAAAAAGAGGTACTTCAGCTTCGGTCTTTGGGCCATGTATTGTTGCATAGGTGTCTCGATCATCACTTACCTCCAAACATAACATCTGCCATGCGTTCGATCATGGGCAGGCCGGTGATGTCGCGCTCGAATTCGGGGATGCGCGCCAGCACTTCGCCGGAGAAGACCTGGTCAATTTCTTTCAGGTAGGTCGTCTGCATCTCCATGCGGTTGCGCAGGTAGGCGGGGATGTCCTGCTTTGCCAGTTCCGGCGGGATGACGCGGTTGACGATATAGCCGGAGATCGGCACGTCGAACTTGGCGAACAGGCCAGCGGCTTTCTTCGTATCCAGGATGATCATCTCTTCCGGCGTGACGACAAAGAAGAAGGCGGTCTTTTGCTTGTCGGTCAGGATGCTGGACGAAGTGTTGATGCGGTACTTGATGTACTGAAGTTCTTTGAGGATCTTATCCTCTTCGGTCTCTTTTTCGCGGCGCATCACGGCGGCCACTTGATCATATTCCGCCATTTCCTCGCGCAGTTTGGTGATCTTATCAATCCACTCGTCGTAGACCGAGGCCATGCTCAAGTAGTAGAGGGCATGCCCCAGCGGGACGAGGTCGTAAATGTAATAATCGTACTTGCCGCCGATGACGATATCCACCACCTCATCGAAAATGGCGCTTTCTTCCATCGCGGGTTCGGCGGCTGCAGCCTGGATGTAGTTTTCGATCTCCTCGGGGATTTCGGGCAGGCCGTACATATCGCGGATCTTCTGGCGGATCTCTTCCTGATACTCCTTGATCCGCTGGTCGGCGTCAATTTCCTGGGCGAACAGGTTGGGCATGATCTCGACCGGCCCTTTGCCGAAGATATCGCGTTTGAAGATGTCGGAGAGACTGGCCTGCGGGTCCACGGAAAAGACCAGCACTTTGTAGCCCTGCTTTGCCAGCCAGTAGGCCGTTGCAGCGCTGAAGGTGGTCTTGCCCAGGCCACCCTTGCCGCCGAACATGATGTAACGCCTATCGGGGTTCTTATCAAAGGCTTCACGCATAGACATGGGGTGCTCCTAGGCTAACGCATCTGTCAGGTCTTTTTCGCGCAACATGCGCCGCTTCCAAGTGCTGATCTGCGGCACCACGTAGGGCAGCAGGCGCAGGCTGTAGTACGGCGGCAGGATGGGAATGCCGAGCAGGTCGCCCATCGTGATGAGGATGAACAAGTGCTCCATGCTGCCGCGCGTTTTGAGGGCATAGCGGGCCATGTCGTGACCGGCCATGCCGTACAGGACGCTCTTGAAACCATCAAACCAACCGGGTTTCTTTTCTTTTTCTTCTTTCATGCTGATGTTCTCCTTATTTGGGTAGATTCATTAAAATTTGTGGAGGTTGGGGGTGTGCGAACGAGTTTTGCCTGTTCGCACACCCCCAACCTCCAATTTCTCATGTGATTTCCTGGTCGCACAGGTCGGTCAGGTCGCGCTCGCGCAACATACTGCGCTTCCAGCCGGTAATGTCAGGCGCGACGAAGGGAAGCAAACGCAGTGAGTAATAAGGTGGCAGGACGGGAACTCCCAGAAAATCGCCAAAAACAATCAGGATGAATAAATGCTCGAGGTGCGAACGTTCCTTGCGAAGGTCACGCACCATCTCGTAGACGGTCGCGCCATAAATCATCTCGCCGATCGTGCGGGCCAATTGAAGCGGGCAGTACCCCAGCGACTTGAAGATATCCCTGATTGTCAAATACTCTCTCCTGTGTTCGGGTAACCTGTACCGTTCAGATTATACCCGTTGCCAGCAATACCTGTTCGATGGCAGCGATATCCCATCCCGCGATTTTCTTCCGCCCCTCTACGATGAATGTTGGGTAGCGGCGCACGCCGTAGCGGATGGTCTTGAACATCCCCTGCAGCGAGCGCGGGTCCCAGATGCGGATAAGGATGCGATTGCCATAACGCGCCGCCAGGTCGAGGATCAGCACGGAGAGGCGGCGGAAGTCCTCTTGCCACTCCGCGGGAAATTCGTCCAGACCGCGCTCGTGAGGCGGTTTATCCATCTCTGCCTGGGCCATCAGCATCTCACAGGACATACAGATGCCCCAGCCCTCAGGCAAGGGGGAAAAGACATCAATCTGAACAGGCCTCATGCAAACACTATATCACAAAAAAGAGGGGCGGTATAAAAAATAGGAAATACCGCCCCTTGGAGCCATCTTGCGGTTATGCTTTGGCCTTGGCAGGAGCCGGGGCGCCGCGTCGGAAGGCGCTGAGGGCATCCCAGGCCAGGAGCAGCGCAGCCACGACCAGCACCAGCGATACAACGCCAATGACGATCTCCGCTGTGGCAAACTGGCCCACATTGGCGATTTTGTTCGCCACCGGATCGGCGATCTTGGGCAGGTTCTTGAAGAAGGACTCATAGGCCTTGTACAGCAACGCCCCGATGGTGGTGACGAACAGGAACAGGAAGGGCCAGAGCGTCCACTGATAGTTCTTGCCCTTGGACTTCAACCAGAGGGTCACCAGCAGCAGGGCCAGCGAGGCCATCAGTTGATTCGCCGCGCCGAACACCACCCAGATACGCAGGAAGGGCACCAGCCAGATCAGCGCCAGGGTGAAGAGCAGGGCGACGGTCGTGCCGACGTGGACGTTCTTCAGGGCAGGTATCTTGTCACCCAACGCTTCGGCGCTGGCCACGCGCATGAAGCGCACCACCAGGTACATGATCGTCAGCGCCATCAGCGTCAGGAACACCGAGCCGTAAACCGTACCCAGGGTCATCGGCAGGCCCCAATGGTTCATGAACGTTGCCAGGCCGACCGAGAAGACCTTGGCCGGTGCTGCGCCGCCGCCAGCGTCCATGTATCCCTGGAAACTGCCGAAGGCAACCGTGGCAGTCAGGAAAGCCATGATGGCGAAGAACATTTCCAGGAACATGGCGCCACCGCCGACATACAGCGCGTCGGTTTCCTTCTCGAGTTGGCGTGCCGTCCCCGATGAGGAGACCAGGCTGTGCCAACCCGAGATCGCGCCGCAGGCGATGGTCACGAACAGGATCGGCCATAACGGGCCGATACCAATCGTCCACTTGGTGAACGCCGGGAAGTCACCCATGCCTGGCCGCCAGATCAGCAGACCGACTACGCCGCCCAGGACGCCCAGGAGGACGATCCAGAAGGCGACGTAGTTGATCGGCTGCGCCCAGCGCCAGATGGGCAGCACGGCGCCGAAGTAGCAAATGATCACCACCAGCAGGCTGCCGACGAACTTGGCCTGGGTCACCGTCAGGAACAGCGTAGGACTGACCAGGGTTTTTCCGTCCTCGGCGAGGTGGTAGCCGTACAGCAGGCTGAAGAAGTCCCTGACAGGCTGGAGGGTGCTCAGCCAGATGCCGACAAAGGAAAGCACCACGGTGATGACCGAGGTGAGGATGATGTCCTGCTTCCATTTGTAGGTCATCTGGCCTGCCAGGATGCCAACCAGGATCACGATGATCACCCCCAGCGGCACGGCGGTGATGGTGAGCAGGGTGAAGCCGACCGTGATGCCAAAGGCGCCCATGATCAGCCACAGATAGAAGTAAATGAAGGTGAGCAGGATTATCTTCGAGCGGGGCGAGATCAGTTGATAACTAAGCGCGCCGAAGGATTTTCCTTCCTCACGCACCCCTATCATGATGCTGGTGTAGTCTTGCACCCAGCCGATGAAGAAGGTGCCGAGGATGATCCATAGCAGGGCTGGCAGCCAGCCCCATTGGACGGCGATGATCGGGCCGAGGATAGGCCCCAGGGCCGCGATGGATTTGAACTGATACCCGAACAGGACGTTGCGATTGGCCGGCGTGAAGTCTACGCCATCCATGAACATCTTGGCCGGTGTGGCTTTTTTGTCATCGGGTTGAAGAACATTCTTGTTAATCCTCTTGGCGTAAAAGCCATATCCCACTGCAATGGCCGCCAAGCCGATGACGAGCGCTAGAATTGAATTCATCACTTCCTCCTTCTTTGAGTTTTCGAAACGTTTCAGTACTCAATTTGGTCGAGCGAGGGATTAGCGTTCTCTCGATAGGCACCTCCTCTGGTAACCGAAGGACAATGCGATATTCCCCTCTCGTGTCGGCGGATAAATTCAATCGAAAAACACTCTTTTTCATCCATTCGTTGTATACTATGGCAATCGAATTCTCGCTATTGGAGGTCAATTATGTCTCTGCCCGTATTGCTTTTGATTGAAGGGTTTGCCTACGTTGTGATCTTCGGCGGGCTTTCGCTTCTGCGGCGGGATGGGCTGTCGCTCCGCTTCGCCATAGAGGCAACGCTGATTACGCTGGCTGTCAGCGGCTTGACCGCGCTGAGCGGTTACCCCACCCACCCGGCCCTGTTTCTTTTTCTTGTGTATTTGCTTACCATGCGCGTCCGTCTGTTGGTGGATGTGGGCAATTCATTTGCTCAACGCCAGCAATATAATCGGGCTGAGATCTTCTATAATCTGGCAGACCACTTATGGCCTGACCCCAGCAGTAAACTTATTATACAACTTAATCAAGCCGTAATGTCAATGCAACAAGGGGCAATTGACAATGCCATTGCCGCACTTACAGGCATATTGCAGAAAGCCGGTGAAGGCTTTCTGGGCCTCCGCCATGAGGCCGCTGCCCACTATAATCTCGGCGCAGCCTACCGCCGCAAGGGTTTGGAAGCCCAGGCCATACGCGAGTTCAATGCCACGATGGATACGTGGCCTGCTTCGCCCTATGCCCGGCGGGCTGAAGATGCCCTGAAACAAGGCCGTCAAAAGGAATAAAGTCCGTTATTCATAACACTGTACTTTCCGATGTGTTACGCCGCAATGTTGAGACTTCCGAAGTCTCCACCCCCTAACGGGGGCAAGCGACTTCGGAAGTCTAGGGAATTCTAACTGGCGAGGAGGTTTATCATGCGTATCGCTGTTTTTGGAACCGGTGGAGTAGGTGGCTATTTCGGCGGGCGGCTGGCCCAGGCTGGAGAGGATGTGATTTTCATCGCCCGCGGCGAACATCTAAAGGCCATCCGTCAGAACGGCTTGCGGGTGGATAGCATCGCGGGCGATTTTGTCACCCATCCCGCGCAGGCGACGGATACCCCCGCCGAAGTCGGCGCGGTGGATGCAGTGCTGGTGACGGTCAAGGCCTGGCAGGTGAGCGAAGCCGCCGAGTCGATGAAGCCGATGGTCGGGCCAAAAACGATGGTCATCCCGCTTGAAAACGGCGTGGATGCCTCCGATCAACTGGCGGCCGTTCTCGGCGCGGAGAACGTGCTGGGCGGATTGTGCCACCTCAGCGCGCTCATTGCCGACCCTGGGCACATCAAGCACGTCGCCATTCCGCCCCGCATCGCCTTTGGGGAACTGGACGGGCGCACGAGCGAGCGGGTGGAAAGACTGCGTCAGGTCTTTGAACGCTGCCAGGGCGTGACGGCGGCCGTCCCGACTGACATTCGCGTGGCGTTGTGGGAGAAATTCCTGTTTATCGCTGCCATCAGCGGCGTCGGCGCGGTGACGCGCCAACCGGCCGGCGTCATCCGCAGCGTGGCGGAGACGCGTGAAAAGCTGCTGCGGGCGATGGAAGAGGTCGCGGCGGTCGCCGAAGCGCGGGGGATTGCACTATCGCCGGGCATCGTACAGAAGACGATGGCGTTTATTGACAACATGCCGTCTGCCACAATGGCCTCCATGCAGCGCGACATCATCGAGGGGCGGCCCTCGGAACTGGATGCGCAGAACGGGGCAGTCGTACGGCTGGGACGGGAAGCGGGTATCCCGACGCCGACGCACGAATTCATATATGCCAGCCTGCTGCCGGGAGAACTCAAGGCGCGGGGAAAGAGCGCGTAAAGTGAACCTCCCGCAGGTTTTAGACTGCGGGAGGTTTGTTGTTGTAGGGTAGATCACCATTCGCCCCTACTTTCTGGCCGTGATCGTTGCCGAGAAGATCGCGCCTTGGAGCGCTTCCGCCTTCACAAGTTGGTTAAATTAATTCGATCTTACCCTCTAACACCACGCCCTCCGGCCAGTTACCTTCCACCCAGCGCGTCACTGCCTGCAACGAACGCTGAATATGGGCCTGATCGCTATTCACCAGCGCACAGGCAATGACCGCCTCCTGCCACTTATCCTGCAAATCCATCTCTGCCACCGAGACGTTGAACTCGCGGTGCAGGCGATGGATCAGCGGCTTGAGCCGGCCGCGCTTCTCTTTCAGCGAGGCACAGGCGGGGATGTGCAAGTGGAGGGTGAGGAGACCGAGCATGGGATGTCAGGATGGTCTTTCCTGTTCGAGTTGATCCAGGAATTGACGCGGCGTCATAATGGCAATGCCTTGAAATGTTTTCAGATTTAGCAAATGTTTATCACCCGATACGATTATCTTTGCCTTGGCATTAATTGCGGTTGTCAGAAACATTTCATCGGATGGATCGTCCGGGATCGCGCCGCGTAAATCTGCGCTGCCCGGAACGAGAACAGCGTTTTGTCTCAGTGTCTTTACCAACCGGAAGATTCGTTCATTGGCGATGCGGTACTTGTCTTTCAGGCGGGGTTCGGATATCACCCTTTGCACTTCTTCGATGATGCTTTTCGAAGTGATGAGCGTGAAACGAAAATCGGTCCATGCCTGGATCAATTGGAATGGCGCGCCTTTCTTGCTGATGACGCTGCTCACGATCACGTTGGCATCAAGAACCGCTCGAATCATATTTTGCCCTGACTCTTTCGATGGCTTCCATCACATCTTTTTCGACTTCCTCCTCGGGCAAGTCAGGCGCATTTTCCTGGATTTCACGGATCACTGCAAAGCGCGCATCCCGCTCGACAACCAGTTTGTTATACATCTCGAGAGGAATTGTTGCTGTGCCGGCCTCGGTGTTGATAAGCGCCTGGCTTTTCCTCACTTCATAAGTGGCCGCGGCTTCCCGCACGGCGCGCAGCGTTTCCAGCTTTTCGCGGATCTGCTCGTAATCGGCAGCCGGGATCATCACGGCCACGTTCTTGCCGTTGCGTTCGATCACCACATCTCCTTTGCCGGTCAACACCTGGTCGAGCAGGTCACGCCATCTGATGCGCGCCTCGCCGCTCTTGACGGTTGTGGTTACCATAAAATCACTCCTTTGCACGAAACGTACATTTTGTACGAATTGTACGCTTTGCGGAACGAAATGTCAAGCGACGGATACGGTCGGGGACGCCTTTCTTAAAGTCCACTTTCCTGTTTTATGATTTGGGTGTGTTTCATTTCAGTTGAAACCGTCCCGAAGGTTGGCAAAAAACGATCAAATTTTCTCAGCAAAACCTTCGGGACGTTCTTACTTCAACTCATTTGAAACACACCCAATAGATTTTTAGCGCGATACCGTTGTTCGTTGCGGAATCTTTGTGGCCTTCAAGATCAATCGCAAAGCCTCATTAACCGCCTCATCGTTCGGAAATGCCTTCGCGATCTCAGGTTCGAGAACGACGACGTTTGTCCCAATCCTGCGACTCGGATCAAAGCGCCCTTTTGGCAAAACCGTCATCTTCGAGAGATCGTATTCATCTCTCAATTCGTAATCATCCCGCTTCGGCGTAGAATGTTTCTTCCTTCAAGCGCCGCGAAGGCGATTGCAAACCGGTTGTTCAGGCGCTTGCCAGAAATCGTCGTGAGCCATTGCCCGAAATCGCCCCGCCATCGTTGAAAACCGCTTGCCAGGAATTGCCCCGTATTTTCCCAGAGGACGCATGACCGCCTTTCACACCATTGCCATCCCCCACGACGACATCCTGCAGGGCCGCCTGACGATGGATGTCTTCGCCGCCGACCTTTGGGACGTCTACAAAGCACGCGGCAGCGACGAATACAAAACGCCTGAC
>JASEHI010000062.1 GCA_030018695.1 Anaerolineales bacterium | reverse complement strand
GAATTATCAAGTCTACAATTACCCTGGCCTGTACGTGGTGGATGGCACGGTCGTGCCGGCCAACCCGGGCGTCAATCCCTCGCTGACCATCACCGCGCTGGCGGAATATGCCATGTCGAAAATACCAGCAAAGAAATAGACGAATTGGCCTCTTTCCGCTCCCAATTCATTGTCACCGACCCCGTCCTCATCTACCTCGACGGCAACTCGCTTGGCCGCCTGCCGCGCGCGGTCATCGAACGGATGCAGACGGCCGTCGAGGAGGAATGGGGCCGTGACCTGGTCCGCGGCTGGAACAAAGGCTGGTGGGGCGCGCCCGCCCGCGTCGGCGAGAAGATCGCTCAATTGAGCGGCGCGGCTCGCACGTCAGTTTGCGCCACCCGGAAGGTTACCGCATCAACCGCGCCCTGATCGAGGAAATGAACGTCATCCCTGATTTCCGCGAGCCGGATAACCTGCGTCTCGGTCTGGCGCCGCTGTATACCTCTTTTGGCGAAGTTTGGGATGGCGTGGAGAGAATTCGCCGCGTGGTGGAGGAAAGGCGATTCGATAAATACCCCAAAGAACGGTTGACAGTGACGTGAGGGTGAAAAAGTGATCGGTGATCAGTGATCAGTCATCAGTGTTCAGTGACGGGGTTGCCCCGCCCGGACGGTCGGCGTAGGACAAGATTCATCTTGTCCCCCCTACTGGAACGGGCGGGGCTTTTCTATGTTTGGTGCGGACCTCACCCCCGGCCCCTCTCCTAAAAGGAAAGGGGGAAGCCAGTCCGCCACCGGGCGGCAGGCCAGCCAGTTATGCCTCGACGCCTGACCTTGATCAGGTCGCACTGCTGGCAGGTGGGACGGGATGGCATCCCGTCCTACAACACAAAGCAGATCTGTGGAAGGCCAGCACCCGAAAACCGATGTTGTTGTTCCTGTTGTTCGGGTGGTTGTTGTTGCGGATGGACACACGGGCATTGCCTTGATTGTTGTTCCACGAGCCGCCGCGCAACGCCAGCCTTTGAGCCTGCGCCTAGATAACCCTTGCGAAGGTTCAAACCCTTCACTTCGTTCCCTGGCCTCGCCCGCCAAGGCAGGCAGGGCAGGCCTTCGCAAGGATGATCATCCTGAAAATTGCTTGAGCCACGCGCCCAGCAAGCGCCCCACCTCCGCCATCATGCGGGCGGCGTGTTCGTACTGATTCACGGTAAACAAGCCATTGTCACGCGAAAAGCGCGCCCAATGGCGCAATTGCTCCAGTTGAATATCCGCCTCTTTCAGAAGATCGCGCCGCGCATCACCTGCGCTCTTCCCGGCGGCCACCAGGTTATCCTGGAATTCCAGCGCCAGACGCTGAATGTGTTCAGCCAGCGTGAAACGATGGACGCGGGGGAATTTTTGCACCTGCGGAACCAGCCACATGAGAAAATCGTACGTGCGGGTAAACAGCGGGGATTCGTTCACAGCACAGCCCTCCGCAGCACCGACCGGCGCAAACCCCAAGTATCCGCGTAGCGCACGTGGTTGATCCAGCCCTTGATGCTTGCTTCGAGACGAGGGAACTCCAACCGGCCGCTTTCGTACTCTTCCAGCCGGTATTGCAATTTGCGGCGGAATTGCGCCTTCTTGCGATATTTGACCAGGCGGTGTTCGGGACACAGCCGGAAACCCAGAAATGGCAGCCCGCTGGCCGAGGCAAAAGTGCGGGCGCATTCTTCGTGGAGCGTCAGGCGCAATCCGGCCAGTTTTTCAACGATGGCGCTGCGCCAGTCTTTCAGCCGCTTGGGATCATCGTCGAACAGCACGAAATCATCCACATAACGCACGTAGGCCGGACACTTCAACTCACGCTTGATAAAGTGATCGAAATCGTTCAGGTAAACATTGGCCCAAAACTGACTGGTGAGATTGCCGATGGGCAACCCGCGCGGACGGGCGGCGGCCAGTAAATCATCGCTGGGGAACCAGGCCATTTCGTATTCTTCGGCCAGCACTCCCACCCCACTTTCGAGGATTCGGTCGCACAGCCAGAGCACATTCTTATCGCGGATGCGGCGGGCGAACTCGGCGCGCAAAATCTGGTGGTCAATGGAAGGGAAGAACTGGCGCAGGTCGCATTGCAGGAAGTATTTATTGCGCCTCAGATACTCCTGCGCCCGGTCTATGGCGCGGTGCGTGCCTTTGCCAACCCGGTTGGCATAGGTATCATGGATGAAGCGGCTTTCCCAGATGGGTTCGATCACGCGGTAAAGCGCATGATGCACGACGCGGTCGCGGAATGGGGCGGCGGAGATCAACCGTTTTTTGGGGTCGTGGATGTAAAAACTGTGGTAGGGGCCAGGCGTGTAAGTGAACTCCTGCAACTCCTTTTGCAGCGCCAGCAATTCGTCATCCTGCACGCGCTCGAAAGCCGCCGCGCCCTCCCGCCCGCGCTTGCCTTTGCGCGCCTTGCGCCAGGCAAGGTACAGGTTTTCGAAGTCGCACACTTGCGGGTAGAGATTTTTATATGTCTTCAATTCAGAGTCTCCTTATCTTGTTCGATTTTTTACAAAATTTCGCCGCCCTTCGGGCAGAGGGCGACAGAACGCAGAAAACACCCCCAAAGAACGGGGGCAGGGCAAACAGAAAACAAAAGATTATCTGGGGAAGGCCAGCACCCGAAAACCGATGAAGTAGATCCTGAGGTTCGGGTGGTTGTAGTTGCGGATGGACACACGGGCATTGCCTAGATAGTTGTACCACGAGCCGCCGCGCAACGCCAGCCAATCGCGATCTGAATCTCGGAAATTCGCCTGCCACTCCCAGACATTGCCAGACATATCCATAACTTTATGCGGGTAACTCTCGCCCTGCGGATACATCCATACCGGCGTGGTGCGACCGATAACCTGCCGCACATTTGCATGGCGGTAAACTTCCTGTTCATCATTGGTCACTTCGCCGGGTTTGTCCCATGCAAAACGGTCTTTATCTTTACCCTTGCCAACGCCGCCTGCTGCGGCGATCCAGTCAACCTCGGTCGGCAGGCGGATTTCCTTTATCTTTTCAAGCGGCGGGTTGTCTTTGCATTGGCCTTCTTCCAATCCATCCCAACGCTCTAAGAGCCACTTGCAATAGGCATTGGCTTCGTACCACGAAATGCCCACCAGCGGGGCATTGCGGCGGGCGAGGCCGAAGCGCGGGTCGCGCCAGTAGCGGGGGTAAAGCACGCTGTTCTCCACCAGATAATCTTTATCCTCCTTGGCGCGTTGCAGCCAATCCCAGGCTTCATCGCCCCATTTGCCCATTTCCTTGATGTTATCGTTTTTGTCCGGCTCGGAGAATTTGGGGAAATCCAGCCAGAATTGTTTACCTTCTTTTTCCGAGAAGTTCTCCGGCCTGAGGAATCGCTCGTACTGGGCGTTGGTGACGGGGTATTTCCCAATGCGGTAAGGCGGGATGGAATCCCGCCCTTCAATGGGGACAAATTCATACAGGTCATCGGGCTGGAAGCCGAGGCGATCCAGGCCATCCATTGCAGAGGCAAGGATGCCAGGAGTCCAGCGGTTCCTCTTTGAACTTTGATGCAAAGCCAGCAAGTGCGTTTTGAACTGCTCCTTCAAATCAACCGCCTGACTTTTACATTCTAAATAGGCAGTAGCGGCAAGTTCACAGGCGGCCAATTGCAGGTCAAACGGCTGCCGGGCGCGTTTCTTGGCGTTCTCATCCAAACCGGCAAGTCGAAGCAAAATGCGCCTTGCCTGGATGGGAGCAATGAGGTCCTGATAGCCAACCAGCAGCAGAATTGGCTCGCGCCACCAAGAGTCCGCTATAAGTTCGTGTTCCAAAAAGCTAACCAGCTGATCCGCGTCCGAAAAATTCTGTACCAGGTAACGCCCAACAAGAAACTCCTGAAAGGAAAGATGAATGAAACGATATAACCCGCCGCGTTCTTCCAGCAAAGTCCCGCGCTGGCGCGTTTGGGCGATTAATTCATTGACATAGGGCTTGTAAGTCGGTTCAGCCTCGAGGATTTTGCGCAAACCTGTCTCGTCAATTTCACGCCCCTGTTCTTCTCCCTGCCTGTGCATATGAAAGGCCAGGTGTTGAAGCATTTCTCGATTCATCGCCAGGCTACCGGCCACACGTTTTTCAATTTCTTCCATAACATTCGGATCGGGCACATTATCGGGCCGAAGGACGACATCCACAGACTTCTGATAAAGATCGGCGCGCTGATCGGGAAGTTTCCGTTCGTTGTAATGCACAATCAGCAACATGCGGATCATGATGGGCGCATCAACGAGTGGTTTAATAATATCGCCCAACCTCCGCCGTCTTTCTGCTTCCAATTGTTCAATGCTTTGCAATAAATCACTTGCCTGTTGCCTGGCTATGGCTGCGCTCTTAGGATAAATCGAGTTGTATGCTTGCCACACCAACAATTCAATCTGTGCTTTGTCCAATGGCAAGACGTGAATGTGTTGGAAATCGCGTCCGAGCACAGCCTGGCCGCGATATGCAGCGGTGCGGCTCGTTACTACAACGCGCAAATTCTTCTTGCCAGATACAAGGTCTTCTATTTTCGAGCGGATCAACACGCGCTCATCCTCGTTTGGCACCTCATCCAGCCCATCCAAGAGAAGTAAAACGGTATTGCCATCCCGAAGCAGAAAACTCAAGAAATCCGAATCCAACCCCTCAAGGTTTGTACCGCGCTCATTCAAATACTCAGCCACATAGGTTTTAAGCGATTTTTGTTCAGCCGTTGCAGATTCAGGCAGCTTTCGCAAATAATCAGCATATCGCGTGAGAGGAATATAAATAGGCAATGGTAAAACACCGGTTATTCCCAATTTTTGATATGCCATCTGTGCAACACCGCGTAAAGACGCCGCCAGAGTCCATGCGAGATGCAAGAGCACTGTCGTCTTGCCGCTACCCGGCCCGCCGGTGATGATTATTCGGTTGCCAAAGGATAAAACTTGATTAAGTTGGATTTTCCTGTCAGTCCGCAATTCTCTGGCAGACCGAATTGCTGCCATTTGTCCTTCAGTATCCTCGAATTCACGTTCGTCCTGAGACATCTGGAGATCAGCCTGCAAAGGCACGTAGACTGTTTCGAGTGGGAGGTTGACTGCCTGTTCACCGCCGCGTTCAATGCCGCGCAGCACGATCGTCCCAAAACTCTCTTGTACCCAATCTAAATACTCGTCCAACTGGCGTTGAATATCTTCTTTGCTGACCCCCGTCCGCAGTCTGGCATAATCTTGAATGATCAGGTTCACTTGATTTCCATTTCCCAAGACGATATTGCTATTCTCAATATTATTACCCGCAGAAATCCGCCGGCGGACAGATTTTTCCTGGGGGGAATCCGTTTTCTTGCGCCGCGCTAACACCTGGATGGTGAAAATAATCATTGCGCCAATGGCGAGGATGTAAACCAGCAGGCGGTAATCCGCTGGAATTCGGTTCCCCACCAGCGCCAGCAAGGCAATGACCAGCGCGGCAAAAGCCAGGATGGCGGTCAATTTTCCCGCCAGAGTTTCCAAGAATTTCATCCAGTTTTTCATCATCTCACCTCCGCCATCGTTACCAATAGTTTAGGGTGTATTTCAAATGAGTTGAAGTAAGAACGTCCCGAAGGTTTTGCTGAGAAAATTTGATCGTTTTTTGCCAACCTTCGGGACGGTTTCAACTGAAATGAAACACACCCAATAGTTTAGCACAAAACGAATCAAAAGAGCCACAGCCTTTTAACGCAGTTTGCACGCAAACCTTGTCAGGATTCGGAGTCGAAGTCTCCTGACTTCGGGCAAAATCTGGAGATTTTGCAGTCCGCAGTGACAACCTTTGCGTGCAGACCATCGTCCCCGAAGGGGAGACTTCGGAAGTCTGCTGCTGGTACAATTGTTCGATGACCGCTCTCGACATTCTCTATTCGGACGACTCTCTCCTCGTCGTGGACAAACCCGCCGGCCTGTCCACGCTGCCCGAAGGTTGGGAGCGCGATGCGCCGTGCCTGGCTGGACTGATCGAGGCCGAATTCGGCCGCCTCTGGGTCGTCCACCGGCTGGATAAGGTCACCAGCGGCGTGATCGTCTTTGCCCGCAGCGCCGCAGCGCACCGCGCCCTCAACCTGCAATTCGACCGCCGCGAAGTGCACAAGGTTTATCACGCCATCGTGGAAGGGCTGCCCGGATGGGATGAAAAAACCGCCCGCCAACCGCTGCGCGTCAACGTGGGACACAGTCACCGCACGGCAGTGGACTTCGAACGTGGGAAACCGTCCGTGACGCGTTTCCGCGTCCTGCAGCGCTTCGCCGCGCCTGCCCCCGATAGGGGTTACGCCTTGCTCGAAGCCATTCCCGAAACCGGTCGCACGCACCAGATCCGCGCCCACCTCGCCGCGCTGGGTTTCCCCATCCTCGCCGATACGCTCTACAGCGCGCCGCCTGTAGGGCGGGATGCCATCCCGCCCCTACAGCGCGCTGCATTGCACGCCTATTCGCTGGAATTCGAATTCAACGGCACGCCTTTCTCCTTCACCGCCCCTTATCCCGAAGATTTCACCCGAACGTTGGCACGTTTGCATGTTCGAACGTTGGCAAGTTGTTTGGTCGGCGCGCCAACGCGTAACTTGTAAACTTGAAAACTTGAAAACGTGCAAACGTTTAAACGATCTTCCTCGCCTCCATGTAAAACCGCTTCTCGCGCGCCGCACCCATCGAGAAAGTCTTGCGCGGCAGGACGCCATCCAGAATGACCGTCTTGAAAAGATCGGACTTTTCCATACCCGGCACGTAGAACCCGGCGTTGCCCGGCTGCGCGCCCAGTGTGCAGACCACCTCCGCGCCATGCACATAATCAATCCTCTCCGCGCCGCCATCTTTCAGAAAGGGGTCAAGTAAGGCCTGCAACGTGCCGACCGGCAGGTTGGAGGTTGGATGGTCAATCTCGACCACGCCGAACCCCTTGCCGCTGCCAATCAAACCGATGGCCTGTTTCGGCCCAGTGGCATGATCCACCCCTTTGACCATCTCCTCCGCACTGGCAACCGGCGTATACCTGAAATTCGCGCCGAAGGTGGACTTTAGCGCGGCGAAGAGGTCGCCCTTCAAGCCGAACAAGACGCGGTGGATCGGCTCGAACGCCAGTCCCTCATTGTGGACGTTTTCGATCTCGACCAGCGCATAACGGGCGGGATGCTGCATCCCAACCTGAGGCTTCATCTCCTCCCAGACCGCTTTGGCCGTCGCCAGCGAGTGGTTGCCGTCGCCCATGGCGAAGAGCAGGACGGGATTATCCTTGCCGATGCCGTATTTGGTGGCAAAGGTTTCCGCCTCCGCCAGCCCGCGCAACGCGGAAATAACCTTTTCTTCCATCGCATCGCTGACGGCATAGCCGGTCAGGTGACCGCTTTCGAGCATCAGGTCGAAAGCGTAAAGTTTGTCGAATTTGTCTTTAGCCGCGCCAAGCGGCTCGATGACCGCGCGCTGCGGGTCGTCAATCAAGACCAGGATGTGCGGCAACTCCAGTGCCGCGCTCTGGCGTACCTTCATGCGCGGTGGCAGGCGTTCGACAATCGTCCCTTCAGTGGCGCGGATCAGGCTGGTGGAACCTTTGGTGTAATCGTAGCGTTCCAGGTCGAGAGATAGGAGGATGCCCTTGCGGGTCTTGCCTCCCACTATCCGCTCGACGTAGATCAATCCTTCGCGCGGTTGGAGAACGCCTTTAGCCAGATATTCACGCATGCTGGCCTGGATGCGCTGGACGCGCTCATCCTCGCCGGGCTTTTCAAGGTAAACTTCTGGCAGGATGAGATTGAGCGTCGAGGGGCTGTCGCCGACAAGTCTTTCGACCTGCTGCCAGTATTCCGGTTGGGAGGTGAACTGGTCGCAGGCGATGACCGCCCATTTGGTCAGGTCAATGCCCTCCTTGGGCAGATAAAGCTGGGGGATTTGGATACCAATGTCGTTGTAGATTTTCATATATTTTTGCATCGAATTTCACGAATTTACTTGTTTACTAGTCTACTTGTCTACTTGTTTACTAGTCTACTTGTCTACTTGTTTACACGAATTTACCCGTGGGTTATTTTCTAGCGAACTCGATCAACTTATCCGCCACCTCGGCCCCGACGCGCTCCTGAGCTTCCTTCGTCGCCGCGCCGATGTGGGGCGCGCCGATGACGTTATCCAACTTGAGCAGCTTGTAATCGCTGGGCGGCTCCTCGGCAAAAACGTCCAGCGCGGCGCCGGCCACTTTGCCGCTGACCAGCGCCTCGTAAAGCGCGGCCTCGTCCACGATGCCGCCGCGCGCACAGTTGACAATGCGCACGCCAGTCTTCATCTTCTCGAACTGCGCCTTGCCAATCATATTGGTGGATTCCTTCGTCTTTGGCAGATGCAGGCTGATGTAATCGGACTGGGCGAACAATTCGTCCAGCGAGACCACCTTTACGCCCTCGGTTTCCTGAATATACGGGTCATAAGCGATGACAGTCATCCCCAGGGCGTTGGCGCGTTTGGCAACTTCTTTGCCGATGTTGCCGACGCCGATCAGACCCAACGTCTTGCCGCCGATCTCGTCGCCCTCGAATTTCTTCTTTTCCCACACTCCGGCTTTCATCGAGGCGGTAGTTTGGTAAATGGAACGGGCCAGGGCAAACATGAAGCCGATCGCCAGTTCCGCCACCGAGGCCGAGCTGGCCTGCGGCGTATTCATGACGGTGATGCCCCTGGCTCGGGCGTAGGCGGCGTCAATGTTATCCAATCCGACGCCGCCGCGCACGATCACCTTCAGCTTGGGACAAAGGTCAATCAACGGTTGCCGGACCAAGGTCCGGCCGCGCACGACGCAGCCATCATAGGCTGGCAGCACGTTGGGCAGTTCATCAGCGGTGATTTCGTCACGCACGTCCACCGTCAGGCCGGCGGCGCGCATCTTCTCGATGGCATCCATTTCGGTTTTGTCACAGACCAGGATTTTCATGGGAGTTGCTCCTCGTTAGATTGGCTTTATGGAAAGCGCCCGTTTCATGGCCTGGAGAAAATCGCGGGGGGTTCCGATCTGGAACGGCAGGTCTTTTTTCAAATTTTCATCTCTCAGGAAATGCTCTTTATCATGTGTAATGAACCAGTCTGGCCGGATTGCAATCGCTTCTGCCAGCACCCGCGCGTCTGGCCGGTAACTAACCAATTGTCTTGCCGCCTCCAGATGTTCCATCCCGGCAGATTCCTGGACCTCCACTCGTCCGACAGATAATAACCGGGCAAGTTCGGGCAAAGAAGACGGCATTTTCCTCCGCACTACATCTTCGGCTTCTTTCAGGATGTGCGACCCAAGGACAATTCGCACGGCTTTTGCCTCCGATAACTGGAACAACTTACGCGATCCACCCAACGGAGAAAGAACCGCCGCAAAAATGACGCTAGTATCGAGATATATGTTAGCAACCCTGCGCGTCATACTCTTCCCGCACTTCCCTTAGGGTCTTCAGCATGGACTCGAGTGATTCTCCCACCCCCTGCCACTGCGTTGCCAGCCGGTCAGCGACTTCGTCAACGCGCGAGCGGCGCGGGCTGAGAACTAAGACGCCATCACCCAAATCCGTGAGCGTAAGCGTATCCCCCTCCTGGATGCGATTGGCTTCTCGTAACTTTTTTGGCAGTGTGATGACTCCTCTGCGAACGACCTGAATATTAAAGGTACTATTCATTACTGTCTCCTTTGCAGATTGTCCGTATATCAGTATAGCGGATTTACGGCGGTTGTCAAGCAAAGCTGGCGTCTGATTTCCATCACCTCCTTCCAATGCCTATTGTTAGTGTGCGAATCCGACAACGTGAACTATAATAGAAATTATCGGTAATAACTTTTTTTGCATCGAATTACGCGAATTGGACGAATTTTCTTCGGGAAATTCGCCTGCACTGGCCCCAGGCCAGGGTGAAAATTCGAGGCAAAAGAGAATCTGGCCTTATTGCCGATAAGGTTAAATTCAAATGCAAGACAAGTGAACTCCCTTATCCCATAGGAAGAGATGAAAATGACCAAACGCGTACACAATTTCAACGCCGGCCCGGCCGTGCTCCCGCTGCCGGTATTACAGCAAGCCCAGGCTGAAATGCTCGACTTCCAAGGCAGCGGTATGTCCGTGCTGGAGATCAGTCACCGCTCGAAGGAATTCGAGGGCGTGATCCAGCAAGCCGAAGCCGACCTGCGGACATTAATGAACATCCCATCCAATTACAAGGTGCTCTTCCTGCAGGGGGGCGCCAGCCTGCAATTTACGATGGCGCCGATGAACCTGCGACCGGCCGGCGCCTCCGCCGACTACATCCTGACCGGAGTGTGGGGCAAAAAGGCTTTCCAGGAAGCCAGGAAACTCGGCGAGGCGCGCCTCGCAGCGACGACCGAAGCCAGCAACTTCGACCACCTGCCGGCCCAAGCCGAACTTGATCTTGACCCCAGGGCCGCCTACCTGCACTTTACCTCCAACGAAACCATCCACGGCGTGGAATATTTCAATGAGCCGGCACCCCCGCCCGGGGTCGCGTTGGTGTGCGACGCTTCGTCCGATTTCGTCAGCCGCCCGATTGACGTATCCAAATACGCCCTGATCTACGCCGGCGCGCAGAAGAACGCCGGCCCGGCAGGCGTGGTCGTCACCATCCTGCGCGACGACCTGCTGGAAAGGACACCCGCGGGACTGCCCGTGATGTTGGACTACAAAACCCTGGCCAGCGACGGCTCGATGTACAACACCCCGCCCTGTTACTCCATTTATATTCTCGGCTTGGTGCTGAACTGGCTCAAAGAGATTGGCGGCCTGCCCGAAATCGCCCGCCGCAACCAGGCCAAGGCCAATTTGGTCTACAAAGCCATTGACGAGAGCGGCGGCTTCTATCGCGGCCATGCCAGTCCAGAGAGCCGCTCGGTGATGAATGTCACCTTCCGCCTGCCCAACGAGCAAATGGAAGAGCAGTTCGCCTCAGAAGCCAGGAAGCGCGAGCTGATCGGCCTGAAGGGACATCGCTCGGTCGGCGGAATGCGCGCCTCGCTTTACAACGCCCTGCCCATCCAAGCCGCAGAAGCGCTGGTCGAGTTCATGAAGGAATTCCAGCAGAAGAATGGCTTATTTTTAGCCCCATCCAGGGCCTCTTTAATTTCGCCAGACGGATAATCTTTCACCGCAGAGAACGCCGAGTTCGCGGAGAAAATCATTAAAACCTCTGCGTTCTCTCCCGGAAGGACACCAGGACGGTGTGCGCTCTCCGCGGTAAAACAGATGCAAAGACATCATGGCGTGTGGACCTTAAGAAAGCCATGTAGCCCCACCCCCCCTTTTTCCCGACGGAAGGGGGGAAATTGGTTATAATTGTTCCATGTCGTACCGACGGCTTGGAATTCGCGTCTGCGCGGTTTATGCTTTTATCCCTTTATTCTTCCTCGCCGCCTGCGCGCCGAAGTCCGAAGCGACGCCCACCGCGACCCTCCCGCCGCCAACTGTCAGCGCGACAATCACCCCTTCGCCATCACCCACCCTTACCCTCACCCCTGCGCCCAGCCAGACGCCATACGTCATCACCGCCACCAACGCCGTGACGCCCAGCCCGCGCGGCCTCTTTGTCCTTTCCATGAACGAAGCGGGCTACGCGCATTTATTCATTTACTCTCCCCTATCACTGACTCTCACCCGTCTGACCGCCAATAAATGGGACGACATCACGCCCTGCCTCAGCCCGGACGGCAGCCAGGTCGCCTTTGCCTCGCGGCGCAACGGTTACTGGGAACTTTACCTGCTCGAGCTGGGAACGGGTGATCTCACCCGCCTGACGGATACGCTCGAATACGACGCCTCCCCCTCCTGGTCGCCCGACGGTCAATGGCTGGCCTACGAAGGCTACGTGGACGATAACCTGGAGATATTCATCCGCTCGGCAACCGACCCAACCCAGGCGCCCATCCGTTTGACTGAAAATCCCGCCGCCGACCATTCGCCGGCCTGGTCGCCGAAAGGTCGCCAGATTGCTTTTATCTCCAATCGCAGCGGCGAGGACGAAATCTGGATCGCCGACCTCGACCGCCTGGGCGATGAACGTTTCATCAACGTCAGCCGTGATCCACAGAACAGCCAGGCTCATCCGGCCTGGTCAGCGGATGGAGAAAGACTGGCCTGGGCGACCTCGGGTGCCAACAGCGGGCTGAACAGCCTCCACGTCTGGGACAGCCGCCAACCCGAGCCTGCCCCCCGTTGGGTCGGCAGCGGCGACTGGCCGGCCTGGGAAGAGAATGACCACCTGGCATCGCTCTTTACCACCGCCAACCAGAACTACCTGACCGTTTACGATACCTCCTCCGGAGAACTCAGCCTGCCGCCCATGCTCCTGCCGGGAGAGTTGCGCGGCCTTTCTTATGCGCTGGCTACCCTGACCAATCCCTTGCCCGCAGCCATTCAAGGCGCCGCCGCGTCCACCCCCGCGCCGCTCTACCAGCCGGTCATCTCGCCGCAGGACGGCATCCCGGCCGGGCGCGCCGCGCTCGTCCCACTCCAGGGCATACAGGCTCCTTTTCCACAACTTCACGACATGGTTGACGAAACCTTCCAGGCCTTGCGCCAACGCCTCATCGTCGAGGCCGGCTGGGATGCACTCGCCAGCCTGGAAAATGCCTACATCCCGCTGACGACGCCTCCCGACCCCGGCTTGAGCCAGGACTGGCTTTATACCGGGCGCGCCTTCAGCTTCAACCCGGCGCTGGTCAATGCCGGTTGGATCAACGTCGTGCGTGAAGACTTCGGCCAGCAGACTTATTGGCGCATTTTTCTGCAGGTACGCGCCCAGGATGGCTCACAGGGCGAGCCGCTGCATCAAACGCCTTGGGATTTCAGCACGCGCTATGGCGATAACCCGGCCGCCTTCGAGCAGGGCGGCAGCCCGATGAGCGCCATCCCACAGGGATACTGGCTGGATTTTACCTCCCTGGCGCTTCAATATGGTTGGGAACGCCTGCCGGCGCTCAGTAACTGGCGAACCTACTTCAACGGGGCGCGCTTCAATGAATTCGCCATGCGGCAGGGCTTGACCTGGCAGGAAGCCATGCTGGAACTTTATCCACCTGATGCGCTGATCACGCCGACCGCGGTCATCCCACCCACCCGTACCCCTACACGCACCCCGCGGTGGTATCGAACTCCCACGCCCACGCGCACGCCGACGCCCCAGCCCACATTCACGCCTTCGCCATGAGACCGATCCTTGTTTTGGTGTTGATGACCTCCTGCCTGCTGATTCTTTCGGCGTGCACACTCCCCAACGGAGGGCATCCTGCCGCGAAAGAAATCCTCGCGAGCGAAACGCCTACGGAGAGGCTGATCGAAACACCGAGCGGGACTGCGGTGGTCAGCCTCCCCCAATTTACCAATTCGCCATTCCCATCTGCGACTCCGAAACCTCTTCCCATTGTTGTCGAAAACACGCTGACGCCCGTTCCGTCAGCCACATCTGCTTCTTCGCTGCCATTCATTCTCCCAACTCAAGGCGCGACGCCAGAATCCGCCTGGCGGCCGCCGCTTTACCCCACTCCCTGGGCGCTCTCGCCCTACGACCATTTCTACTTCGCCCGCCCGATGACTGCCAACGTGGTCACCTGGCCGATCGCGGATTATCGTTACGGAGGCATCTTCTTCCGCCCCGAAGTGGTGCATAGCGGTATTGATCTTCCTGCCGATATTGGTACGCCGGTTCAGGCTACCGGGTCAGGGACGGTCGTCTGGGCTGGTTGGGGATTACTCAACAACGCGCCAAACTACACGGATGACCCCTATGGGAAGGCGGTCGCCATCCGCCACGACTTCGGGTACAAGGGTCAGCCACTTTATACTATTTATGCCCACCTCTCCGAGGTAGATGTCGTCGTCGGCCAGACCTTGGATACCGGGGATATCCTCGGGAAAGTTGGGACAACCGGATTCACGACCGGGCCGCATCTCCATTACGAGGTGCGTATTGGCCCCAACGACTTTTTCTCGACCCGCAACCCGGAGCTCTGGTTGGTACCGCCGGAAGGCTGGGGAGTCCTGGTAGCCCGCATCATGAATACCTATCAACGCCCCCTCCACAACTACGCCATCCTCGTCCGCTCGGAGGCCACCCAGCGGGCCTGGATCGTCAAGAGCTACGGCAATACTGGTGTAAATAGCGACCCCTACTACAATGAAAATTGGGTACTGAGCGACCTGCCGGCCGGCGCTTATCAGATCAACGTTCCATTCGCCGGGATAAACTATAGATTGGAAATTCAAATCTTGCCCGGTCAGATAACTTATTTCACCTTCCAGGGATACAAGGGATATAACACCGAACTACCCCCCTCGCCAGAGACCGATATACAGAACCAAAAACCTTGACGCATCGAACATCCGTGCTATACTCTAACAAAACAAAGTGTAGAGAGGAATATTATGGCCCGCAAATCCACCGATTCCAATTCAGGCAACTCAATGAACGAAGCGCGCCGCAGCATGCTGGATAAAACCCTCGGCGACATCATCAAACGCTACGGCGATGGCGCTATTATGCGTTTGGGCGAAGCAAAGCACATGCAGACCGACATCATCCCCACCGGTTCGCTCTCGCTGGATATTGCCCTGGGCGTGGGCGGCATCCCGCGCGGGCGCATCACCGAGATCTACGGCCCGGAGGCCTCCGGCAAGACCACCCTCGCCCAGCACATCGTCGCCGAGGCCCAAAAACTGGGCGGCACTGCCGCGTTCATTGACATGGAACACGCCCTCGACCCCACTTATGCTGCCCGCTGCGGCGTGGACGTGGACAATCTGCTCATCTCCCAGCCCGATACCGGCGAGCAGGCATTGGAGATCACCGAGGCGCTCGTCCGTTCCGGCGCGGTGGAGTTGGTGGTGATCGACTCGGTCGCCGCGCTGGTGCCGCGCTCCGAGATCGAAGGCGATATGGGCGATGCTCAGATGGGCGCCATGGCGCGGCTCATGTCGCAGGCCTTGCGCAAACTCTCCGGCGCCATCAACCAAACCAAGACCGCGGTCGTCTTCACCAACCAGTTGCGCCAGAAGATCGGCGTGATGTTCGGCAACCCAGAAACCACCACTGGCGGGCAGGCGCTCAAATTCTACGCCTCGGTGCGCCTCGATTGCCGCCGTATCCAATCAATCAAAGTCGGCGCAGAGATCGTTGGTAATCGCACGCGCGTGCGCGTCGTCAAGAACAAGGTCGCGCCCCCATTCCGCACGGCTGAGTTCGACATCATGTACAACGAGGGTATCTCCAAGGTCGGCGACCTGATTGACCTGGCGACCCAACTCAGCATCATTGATAAGCGCGGCGCGTTCTACTCCTACGGCGAGACCCGCATCGGACAGGGCCGCGAGAACTCCAAAGAATTCCTGCGCCAGAATCCCGACCTGGCCAACGAGGTCGAGCTGGTCATCCGCCAGCGCTCCGCAGGCGGCGAGGTAGCCCTGCCGCTTTCAGGTGCAGAAGATGATGAGGGGGGAGAAGAATAGATTCGAGAATAGAGAATGGAGATTAGAGATTAGCTCGACAATGTTAGATTAGGTTTGACCGCTCTGTTTGCGTTGAGCATTCAGG
>JASEHI010000061.1:248-15893 GCA_030018695.1 Anaerolineales bacterium | reverse complement strand
TGATCGTTTTTTGCCAACCTTCGGGACGGTTTCAACTGAAATGAAACACACCCTAGTCATTTTTACTAAGGTGACAGTCACCTGTTCTTGAGCGAATAAACGCCTGAAATGCCAGGTGACTGTCACCTTCTGCCCCGGTTTATTGAGCAAATGTGGGAAAAAATTGGAAATTTGTCCCACCCCTTACCAGCATATATACAGGTCTATGCCGGCGATTCCCAAAGAGCCCAAAATATGACCGCAGCGGGTATTTTCAAGTATAATATACCCACATCCAATTTGGATGGTAGCGTTTGACGCCGCGCGATCATAATCCGCGGCCACGGCTTGCAGATGGAACTCTTGGAAAATACTGGGGTACTCCCCATGCCTTGGAACGTTCGGGCAGAATGAATCGAGAAGTCAGGTCCTCCCGAGTTTGTTGTTATCTATTTTGATCAGGACAGGCGTATCCATACACACCGGCGACTTGGCGATAACCCCCTAATCCTGGTGACAGAATAACTTGTCGCAGGGTTTGAGCTTTGCCCATTCTGTCTCTGACAGAATGTGACTGCAGGTATAACCAGGAACAAATCCACAGCCGTGGCCCCTTTCTACACCCCTTCCGGGTGGAAGCAGGCGGCCTGCGGCTGTGTGCGTTTAAATACCTCACTCAACCTCACCCCCGACCCTTCGACTTCGCTCAGGGCAAGCGGGAGAGGGGAGATGGAAGGCAAATGCGAACGGTAACGGCGATTGAAGCTCAGAAGAAAAATCCCCGGCGGGTGAATATCTACCTGGATGGTGAATTCGCCTTTGGATTGACCCGCGTGGTTGCCGCCTGGCTAACAATTGGGCAAACGCTGACTGAGGAGAAGATCGCTTCATTGCAGGCCGAGGATGCGCGGGAGAATGTCTACCAGAAGGCGCTGCACTTTTTGAGCTACCGGCCGCGCTCCACAGCCGAGATGCGGCAGAACTTGAACAAGCATAACGTTCCCGAGGCGTTGATCGAGGCGACCCTGGAACGACTTCAACAGAATGGACTGGTGAACGACGAAGCCTTCGCTCACACCTGGGTCGAGAACCGCACTGAGTTCCGGCCGCGCAGCCGCTCGGTCTTGCGCATGGAACTACGGCGCAAAGGCTTGAATGACGAGGTCATTCAGTCCGTTCTGGAAGAAAGCGTGGATGATGAAGCCCTGGCGCGGCAAGCAGCCCGGAAATACGTCCACAGGCTGGAGGGGCTGGAACGCTCCGAATTCCGCTCCAAGTTGAGCGGATTTCTGGCCCGGCGCGGCTTCTCCTATTCCACGATTGCCCCGCTCGTCTCTCAAGTCTGGCATGAAATGCACCAGACGGCGGACGGCAGGGAGAAAACAGACAACGAGGAAAATCTATGAATCCGAATCCAATGGACTATTTGATCATGGCTCTCGCGCTGATCGTGGGTCTGGCGGTTGGTTATTTTTTCAGCCGCTATCTCTCCGAGAAGGCGCAGCGGCAGCAACACGAAAAAGCGGAAAATATCCTTCAGGAAGCCAAAGAACAAGCCCGCATCATCGAAATCCAGGCGCGTGACAACGCCCTCAAGGCTGCGCAGACTGCCGAAACCGAGATCGGGCGCCTGCGCTCAGAACTCAGCCGCGAGGATGAACGCTTGCAGCGGCGCCGCTCCGAGCTGGACTTGCGCGTGGAACGCCTCGAACAGCGCGAACAAACCCTGAACAAGCGCCAAAGCACAGTTGACCGGCGTTACAACGAGATCGAAAAAATGCACGAGCAGCAAATGGATGAGCTGCAGAAGATCGCCCAGATGAGCATAGACGAGGCGCGCACCATCCTGCTGGGCGAGGTCGAAAAAGAAGCGCGCAACGATATGGCGCGCATCATCCGCCAGATCGAAACCGAGGCGCGCGAGGAAGGTGAACGCCGCGCCCGTAAATTGATCGCGGATTCGATCCAGCGCATCGCCTCCGACCGTGTGGCCGAGGTGGCGACCTCGCTTGTCCCGCTACCTAACGAAGCGATGAAGGGCCGCATCGTCGGCCGCAACGGACGCAATATCCGCGCCTTCGAACAGGCTGCGGGTGTGGACGTGATCGTGGACGACACTCCTGAGGCGGTGACGATCTCGTGCTTCGACCCGGTGCGGCGTGAGGTGGCCCGGCGCGCCCTCGCCCGCCTGATTCTGGACGGCCGTATCCACCCGGCGCACATCGAAAAAGTCCTGGATGACGAACAAAAGGCCATCGAAAAGACTATCGTCGAGGCTGGTGAAGAGGCCGCCTTCGACGCCGGCGTGCCCGGCATCCATCCCGAAGTGCTGCGCATGATGGGGCGGCTGAAGTTCCGCACCTCTTATGGACAGAACCAACTGACCCATGCCGTGGAAGTGGCCAAGCTGGCCGGCATCCTGGCGGCCGAGTTGGGCGCAAACATCGGCATCGCCAAACAGGGCGGCTTCCTGCACGACCTGGGCAAGGCCATGGATCACAACCAGGAAGGCACACATGCATTGCTGGGCGCTGAATTTGCCACACGTTACGGCGTGAACCCGCTCGTCGTCAATGCAATTGCCGCGCACCATCACGAGGTGGAGCAGGATTCGGTCGAGGCAGTGATCGCCGAATCGGCGGATGCCATCTCGGGCGCGCGTCCCGGCGCACGGCGCGAAGACCTGGAAGCCTACATCAAGCGCATCCGCGCCCTGGAGGATATGTCGTTGACATTCCCGGGCGTCAACCAGGCCTATGCCATCCAGGCCGGGCGCGAGGTGCGCATCATCGTCAAGCCCGAGGATATAGACGACCTGGCGTCCACCCGCCTGGCGCGTGACATCGCCAAGAAGATCGAGGAGACGATGCACTATCCCGGCCAGATCCGCGTGACGGTGATCCGCGAGACACGGGCGGTGGATTACGCGAAATAGTTGCGCGGAGCGGTTGCGTAGTTGGGTAGTCGGATAGTCACGTAGTCTGATAGTCGCGTGGTCGAATGGTTATGCTGTGTGAAATTAGCCTTTCCTTAAACCTGTTATGTCTCTTGAAGTTGCTTTCTTCGATCTTGGCAGCACATTGATCTACGCCAAAGACCCCTGGCCGCCCATCTTCGTCCGCGCCGACCAGGAACTGGTCAAGGTTTTGCAACGCGCCGGTATTCCGGTTGACAGCCAAACGTTCTACGACGAATTCGGGACATTCATAGACGCCTACTACGCCCAGCGCAGTGAGGATTACGTCGAACGCACCTCCTTCGCGGCCCTGCACGGCTTGTTGACCGGGAAGGGATACGCTCACATCCCGCAGCCTGTCCTGCGCGCCGCGCTGGACGCCATGTACAGCGTCACGCGCGGCAACTGGTACGCAGAAGAAGACGCCATCCCCACCCTGGCAGCCCTCAAGGCTCAGGGCTACCGGCTGGGCATGATTTCCAACGCCTCTGACGACGCAAACGTGCAATACCAGGTAGATCAGTGGGGATTGCGTCCATATTTCGACTTCGTTATCACCTCGGCTGCCTGCGGCATCCGCAAACCGCACCCGCGCATCTTCCAGATCGCCCTCGACTACTTCAAAATCCAACCCGAGCAGGCTGTCATGATCGGGGATACCCTTTCCGCGGATGTTCTCGGGGCAAACCAGATGGGGATATACAGCATTTGGATCACGCGGCGGGCAGAATTGCCCCCGGATGGAGCATTGGATATCCAACCGCAAGCCATCCTCTCGAATCTGAAAGATCTGCCTGTGCTTATGGAGAGCATCCAATCCAACTGCTAGCGGCAGGTATAGAAACCTGCCCTACGTTTTGGGCTAGATTTGGCAATAATGAACATCGCTGCAACTTCTGTTCGAAAAACCAAGCTGTTACCGTACCTGGCTCTTGTGATCGGCATCCTGGCGCTGAGTTTATCCGCCATGTTTGTGCGCTGGGCGGACGCCCCCGGACCCATCACCGGTTTCTACCGCCTCTTCTTCGCCGCGTTCATGCTGGCGCCCTTTTTTGCCCATCGCTGCCTAAAAAATTGCACGCTCAATAGAACAAATCTCATTTTCCCCACCCTGGGTGGTCTCTTTTCTGCTTTCGACCTGGCTTTCTGGAACACCTCCCTGGATTACACCAGCGCATCCAATGCCACCCTGCTGGGCAACACCGCGCCGCTTTGGGTGGCGCTGGTAGCAATGCTGGTATTCCGCGAAAAATTAAAAAAGGACTTTTGGCTCGGGCTGGGGTTGGCATTGTGTGGCGCGGCATTGGTGGTGAGCACCGACTTTTTCATTCACCCCACAATCGGGCTCGGAGACCTGATGGCGAGCGCGGCCGGCGTCTTCTACGCCGGCTATTATCTGGCAACTCAACGCGGACGACAACATCTTGACCCGATTTCGTACATCTGGCTGGTAGCCGTCAGCGCCAGCCTGGGCTTGCTGGTCATTAATCTCGCCCTGGGCTTCCCGCTGACCGGTTACACATCCCAAACCTGGCTGGTCTTCCTCGCCACAGCCCTGGTCTCACAGATCATCGGCTACGTGGCGGTTTCTTATGCTTTGGGCCACCTGCCTGCTTCGGTCGTCGCCCCGACCATGATTGGCCAGCCGGTGATGACCACCATCCTCGCCATCCCATTACTGAAAGAAGTGCCGCAGCCGATCCAATTGCTGGGCGGCATCGCCGTGCTGGCGGGTATTTATTTAGTCCATCAGTCTCATGGTCGAAATCAGGCCGCCAAATTGGACGCATAAAGGCCTTGCATTCGATGGTCTTTTTCTATATACTAAGATTACTCAATCCCGTTCAAGCCTAAAAAATCAAGGAGGATATCATGTACCTGCAAGAAATTCTCGAAGTCGCTATCGGTCTCGTCTTCATGTGGCTGGTACTAAGCATCTCCGCCATGCAATTCCAGGAATGGATCGCCAATCTATTCAAATGGCGCGCCAAAGGTATGGAAGGCGCTATCCGATCCATGCTCGGCGGCCTGGATGAAGGCCAAGGCAAAGAGTTGACCGAGATGCTCTATAAACACCCGCTGATCGCCAGTCTTAGTTCCAGCACTCGCTTCATTCATAAGAATCCTTCCTATATCCCGGCTGGTAAATTCGCTCTGGCGTTGTTCGATATTGTCATCAGCGCGGGTACAGAGGCCTGGCCGGTCAGGAAAGCCCTGGCAGAGGTGGAAGCCCAGGTCGCATCCATCGCCAATCCGGATCAGAAAAAATTGGCGGAAGAGGATTTGCAGGCCTTGCTGGCAACCGCCAAACAGATCGCCAGAACCCGGCTTGGGGATGCAGCCGTTGACAGCCTCAAGTTCCAGATGCAGATCTACGGGGAGAACTATCCCGAATTCAAACCGGCAATAGAGCTGGCGCTCCCGCAAATAGATGTGTACTATCAGAAGATGATCGAGGAGCAGCAAAAAGTCGCGCTTGGCGGACAAGATAAAGATTTGACTCTCCACCAACTGCGGCTGGGTTTGCTCGCCATGGAAACAATCTATCCCAATACCAAGAAAGCATTGGGCGCCCTGCTGGCTGGCGCGGAAGAATATGCCAAGCAGGGTGAACAAGGGCTGGCAACCGCGCGGAAGAACGTCGAGTCCTGGTTCAACGACTCGATGGATCGCCTCTCCGGATGGTACAAACGGAGGGCGCAGTTCATCGCCTTTACGATCGGCATTGTCCTGGCCCTGCTCCTGAACGTGGATTCCATCAATGTCGCCACCTCTCTCTGGCGTGAGCCGACCTTGCGCCAGGCCATCGTCGCCAACGCCACGGCCTATGCACAACAAAGCCAGACTTCGCTACCTGGAACAGAGTCGGGACAACCTGGAACGAGTCCGGTCGCCTCGGTGAAAGAATTACAACAACAGCTCACTGCTCTCAACCTCCCCTTCGGATGGACTTTGACTCCTTTTGACACTGGCGGTAAGCAGTGTGCGCTCATTCCAATCAATGCCGACCAGGTATTCGGATTCTCCGGCAAGGATGACCAGGGGCAATCGGTCTGCAAATATGTATCCAACTTCCCAATTGATTGGTCAAGCGGGCTTGCCAAGTTTGCCGGTCTCATGATGACTGGCGCAGCCGCAGCGCAAGGCGCACCATTCTGGTTCGATATTCTTAAGAAACTGATCAACGTGCGCAGCGCAGGGCCAAACCCGGCAGAGAAGGAAAAGGCCGCGGGTTAATTTTGACTCATTGGGAATCGCCGTGATTAAACCTTTTGCCTGCACTGGCTCCAGGCCAGGGTGAAATCCGTGTAATCCGTGCCGAAGGCCTACTCGGTACAGAATCACGGCAAATCCCAGAGAGCCGAAATAAAAGACATGACTCATCACTCGTACTTAAGCGCGTTGACCGGCACCATCGTGGCGGCGCGCAGCGCCGGGTATAGTCCCGAAAGCAGGCCGATGAGGGTGGCAAAGACCAGCGCAAAGACAAGAAGCCAGAGCGGGGTATAGACAGCCACGCTGAGAGGTATCCCGCCCTGCTGCGCCGCCTGGCTGGCCAGATAGACAATCGCCAGCACGTTCAGTCCTTGCCCGGCCAGCCAGCCGATAAGCACCCCGCCCAGGCCGCCGATGAAACCAATCCCGGCGGCTTCGCCCAGGAAAATCGCCAGCACGTTCCGGTTGGTCGCGCCGATGGCCTTCATCAGGCCGATTTCACGCGTCCGTTCTAAAATCGCCATCGTCATCGTGTTGGCAATGCCAATCGCCGCCACCAGCAGGGCAATCGCCCCCACCCCGCCAAAGATGAACTGCAAAATCACGAAGAAATTATTGATGCCCTGCACGAACGAGAGCGGCGTATAGGCCTGAAATCCCAGCGCGGTGATGGCGTCATTGACGGCCAGCACGTTGTCCACTTTGTCTACTTCGACGATGACCTGGCTGTAGCCGTCTTTGTTATAGTTGATCCGCCGCCCCTGCGCCCACTCGTTGAGCGCCTTGACGTCATCCAGGCGCATCAGGATGGACCAGTCGTTTTCGCCCAGCGTCTCGGTCAGCACGCCGACGACCTGGTACGTCACCGTCTTGCGGATTTCGTTCCCTTCCCGGTCCCACTTGATGAAGACGAAGGTCAACTGCTGGTTGTACAGGTCGGGCGGTTTGGGCGGTTCCTGACCCGGACGCAGGCGCGGGTCGTAAAAATTAGCAGCGACTTGCGGACCGATGATGATGGTACCGCGTTTGAGCGTGAGCGACCCCTGACCGGCCTCCAGCCCGAGGTCCGAGAGGTCGTTCGTGCCGATTCCGATCAGGTTCGCGCTGCCCTCCAGTCGTTTGTACTTGACCATCAGGCTGGCCCACAGGTAGTCGCGTGGGATGACGGCCGCCACGCCCGGAATGGCGCGCAGCTCTTTCAAAGCATGGGTGGTGAGCAATTTGGGGGCCTGCGCGCCGCCGCCCCCACCTCCGCCGCCAACCATGACCGGCCCACCGCCCCCGCCGTGAAAACCTTCTCCATACGTCGGCGAGACTTGAATCTGCGTCAAGTCACCGATGCCGTAGAGCTGCTCGTTGGCGTTACGCTGCAGGCCAATCGCCAGTGAAACCAGAATGATCACCGCCGCGGTGCCGATGACCACACCGATGGCGGTCAGGGCCACCCGCCCTTTGCGGCGGTTCAAGTTTCCGAGAACCAGGCGAAGCAGGTCAAGAAATTTCAAAATGGATTTACCCTTCTCCGCCCCCACCCCGGGGTTCCAGCGGGGCGGGTTCGAGCGTACCAGCCGGGACCGGCGCGCCGTCCGACGAGGAGCCGCTGTCCAGCCCGAGCAGGCCGAGGATGAAGCGCCAAAGTTTTTGCCAGAAGGTTTCTTCCGTCACTGGGATAATTTCACTGCCGCCCGGTATGCTCGGTTCGGTGGATTCTTCGACCTGCACCGTCAGGCTTTTGGTGATGCTGCGCGGCTGGCTGAAGTCGTCGCTGTACTCGATGGTGATGAGCAGGTCAACGCTCCCGGACGCTTCGGGGTGGAAGGTCACATCGAGCGGGAAGTAGCCGCCCGCATCCAGCACGCCGACCAGCATTTCACCATTCTCGAGCATCCCACCGGTCGTTTCCACCCTCAGATTGCCCAAAACAGCCGTTTTGCGGCCCAGGTTGACCACCTGGAGCGGAAGCAAGCCCGGCTGGCCGACAAAGAACGGCCCGGCGGGCTGGTAGAAACCGATTTCCACCTGCGGCAGGTTGTAAACCAGCAGGGTGATGACTTGTTCGTCGTTGATGACGTTGCCCTGGCTGTCGGTATAGGAGAAGGTGATTTTCATCGGGTAAACGCCGGGGTTGGTGGAGACGTTGACGATCAGTTGCTGGCTGGTCTCCAGCGAAGCGCCGGCGGCAATATCGCCGAGGGATTTTATGTTGGACGTTCCGAGCGGGGCAAAGTTGGTGAATTCACCGCTCCCCCCGGAGACACCGGCCTGGGGTGTGCCTTTCCCTCCCGAAGCCGAGCCGCCGCCGATGATCATCGTCACACCCTTGGCGGGCAGGCTGCCCACGTTCTGGACCATCAGGCTGAGTTTGAACTGCGCGCCCGGCTGGAGCGGGACGACGTCGGTCTCTGAGTGGGTGATGACGAGTTGGGAGCGCCGGATGGCGGTTGGGGTGGCCGTGGCGGAATAGGCGCCGCTGGCGGCCACCGGGATGTTGATGGTGAATTTTTCGGTGTAGGCGGCGCCTTTTTCGTCGTAGTAACTGATGTTCATCTCCACGCTGACCATGCTCCGGCCAGCCAGCGAGGCGGAGGCGGTCATCGTTTGGCTGATATCGGCCTTGCCGACGATACCAAGACTGCCGACCGCCGTCACGCCGCCGTTTTTGAGCATCAACAGGTCGGCGGAGGTGAATGTCACCTGGATGCCATAGGCCGTCGAACCACCGGCGTTATCCAGGCTGACATTGAGGTTGAACTCCTGCCCGTAGCGGATGGCGCTGACGCTGACAGTATAAATGTCAATCACCACTTGCGGGCGCCCGAAAGGCACGGGAGTAAAAGTCGGCGTGGGCGTAGAAGTAGGCACAGGAGCTGTCACTGTCAGGCAGCCTGTACAGGTGGCAGAAAGTATATCTGAGATTTTCACCGTCACATCGTATGTTCCAGGCAGAATACCGGCTGGAACAACAGCGGTGAGAGTGCCACTATTGAGGAATGTAGTGGCGAGCGCGGAGCCGTTCAACAACACCACTGCGCCGACTTCAAACTCGGTTCCCGTTATGGTGATGGTCGTCGCTGTATCGTTGACGACCGTGCTCGGGCTGACGCTTAGGACGGTCAGAGCGGCACGCGCCGGGATGGGGTTAACCAGCGCGATGGCGGTGACCAGAATGACAACCAAGAAGGATAGTTTGGCAGTTCGACGCATATCGTCTCCTTATTCAAGGCTGGCAGCGTGGTACTCGTTCTCACTCACCACGCGGCCGTCTAGAAGGAATATTTTATGTGTGGCAAAACGCACCATGCGCGGGTCGTGTGAGACCACTAGCACGGTACGGCCACTCTTATGCAAATCGGAAAGCAACTGCATGATGCCCGCTCCGCTGGCGGTGTCCAGGTTGCCGGTCGGCTCATCAGCCAAAATCAAGCTCGGCTCGTTGACCAGCGAACGCGCAATCGCCACGCGCTGCTGCTGGCCGCCGGAGAGTTCGCTGGGACGGTGCAGACTGCGGTCGCCCAGGCTGACGCGCGCCAGCAGATCAAGCGAACGGGCGGCGCGCTCTTTGGGCGAAAACCCGGCAAACTGCATCGGAAAGCCCACGTTTTCGGCCGCGTTCATGCTCTGGATAAGATTGTAGGACTGGAAGATGAAGCCCACCGCCTTGCGGCGAAAGAGGGCCAGTTGGTTCTCGTCCATCTCGTCCAGGCGCTGGCCGTCGAACTCGATCTGGCCGCCAGTCGGCCGGTCCAACCCGCCGAGCAGGTAGAGCAGGGTGCTCTTGCCGGAGCCGGAGGGCCCCATCACCACAGTAAAGGTCTGGCGCGGGATGTCAATATCCACACCGTCGAGGGCACGGACGGTGACGCCGCCCATCTGGTAGTGTTTTTGCAAGCCGCGTATGCGGATAAAAGGGGAAGACATAAGGTTTTTTTGCCGAATAGGCCTTCGGCATCGAATTAGTCGAATTGTTCGCTTAATTCGATGCCCAATTCATAAATGTAGGGCAGGTTTCTTACCTGCCGCCAGATATGGCGGGTAAGTCCTCTACGGGGGTGCTTCGCGAAAACCCGCCCTACGGGGTTCTCCGACAGACTGCTAGAAGAACGGACGGGTGATCACATCATCCCGCTCAGGTTGGCCGAGAGCGCTCCCAGGCCGGCCGTCGCCAGCATGATAATGACCAACACGATCAGGCTTCCGGCGATGGCCTTGCCGCGCGGCAGGGAATCGGCGGCGCCCAGGCCCATCGCCAGCAAGACGGCATACCAGACCAGGAAGATATCCAGCCCGGCCAGGAGTTGGGCCAGGAATGGCGCAGCGGAAAACCCGGAAAGCCCCGCGCTGGCGATCGGACGCCCGGCGGCGAGCATGAAAACCACCCGCAGCAGGTCGCGCACGGCAAAGACCAACCTGGCCCAGCCGACGACGTTCAGGGCCGAAACCATCGTGCCGCGCCCGCCCAGCAGGGTGGAGACAAGGTGCAGCAGGCCGCCGGCGACGGCCCATCCCAGCCACAGTTTTGCCAGTCCCAACACGAGCGGGATGATGTAGAGAAACGCCGGTCCCTGCGTGGCCTGGATGGCCTGCATGTAATTGTTCTGCATCTCGGGCGTCCACCACTGCCAGTCGGCCGGCAGGACAATTTCGCCCATCGCCGCGGCGCGGGCTTTCAGGAAGCCACTGACAAGTATGTACACAACCAACGTGAGACTCGAGACCAGCATGGGCGTCAGCCAGGCGGCTTTCTGCTCCTCGGCCAGACGCGCCGTCTCCTGGCGGGGATGCAGGAGATAGGCAAACACGCGCTTGAAATCCAGGCAGCGGAGTTTGGGAGGAATGGATACGGCATCAGTCATTGGATTTGCCTCAATGAAAAACGGCGGGGTCGAACTACGGAGCGGGAGAGTCCCATGAAGGGAAATTCTATCACACTTTCAGGCCGTTCTCCTCAGACGCCCGGCAGGCAGGAATGGTTCCTGAAGGGGACTTTAGCCTACCGAAACAAATCCCTCGCCGCCTTTTCCCCCTTTGCCACCGGCGGATAAGCGCGCATGAAGGTTTCGGCGCCGCTGAACAGGCGCAGGATTTTGCCGGTGAGGCTGCGCCGCATCTGCCCGCCGCCCTGACTGGAATGACAGTCGCTTGCCCGCGCTTTCTTCTCAAGCACGGAGCGGATGTCTATGCGGGCGTGGGTCGGGAAATCCACCTCGGCCAGCGAGGCCAGGTCAATATCGCCGTTACGCCCCCAGTGACTGGGATCCTTGCCAAAGAAACGCAGCAAGCGCACGGCGAACTTGATAAAGCCGCGCGGCATGGTGTGGAAATACAACCGCTGCGGCGCGTAGACTCCTCGACTTTGCCCCCTGGCCTGTCCGCCTGGATAGGCAGGGCGAGCCGGGAAACTGCCTGCGGCGAAATCGGGATTAACGGCCTGCTCGAAGGCGCGCACAGTCGCTTTGTGGATGGCGATGTGGTCTGGATGACGATAACCGCCAATAGGGTCGAAAGTCAGCACCACCTGCGGCTGGAGTTGGCGGATGTAATGGACAATTTTCGCGGCGACCTCGTCCAACGGCTGGGCCGCCAGCGCCTGCGGATGTTTGTTATCCGTTGAGCCTTCCATGCCGGAATCGCGGTAATCCAGGAAATGCACGCCTCTCAATCCGAGGTGACCGGCGGCGCAGCGCAGTTCAGACTCTCTTAATTCAGCCACCGACGCGAAGCCCGCCAGCAATTCCGGGGACACTCCGCCAACCTCACCGCGCGTCGCGCAGATCAGGTGCACCTCCACGCCGCGCGCGGCATAAAGGGCGAGCGTGCCGCCCATGCCGAAGGATTCGTCGTCCGGGTGGGCCAAAACTGCTAAAAGAGTGTGTTTGGACATGGCGACAATTGTACCTTATCCCGAAAACCAGTCGCCTGTCATCCTGACCACCTCGCAGATGCTGACCACAGGCATGGACGCGCCCACCTGCCGCAACATCGTCCTGTTCAAGCCCATCAATTCCATCGTGGATTTCAAGCAGATCATCGGCCGCGGCACGCGGGTTTCCGAGGAACATGGAAAATATTTCTTCACCATCCTTGACTACGTCGGCGCGACGCGGTTGTTCTACGATCCAGAGTTCGACGGCGAGCCGGTGCGCCGCGTTAAAACGGTCATTGATTTGCAGGGTAACGAGACGGAGATCGAGGACAGCGAAGAAGGGACCCTGTCGCCCGAGCAAACTGAATTTGGCGTTAGCGAGATCGCTCTCAGTCTCCGCGAGCTGCCGCGCAAGTATTACGTGGATAACGTTACGGTTTACATCGCCGGAGAACAGGCTTTCGAACTCGACCCAAACGGCAGCATCCTGCGCACGGTGGAATTTACGGATTACGTCACCGAGAAGGTGCGCCGCCTGAATTTAACTGCCGCCCATCTGCGCCAGGCCTGGCCGCGTACCGAGCAGCGCCGCGAAATCCTGGAACAACTGCGCCAATACGGCATTGACCCCGTTCATCTTGCCAGCGTGACCCATCACGAGGAAGCCGACTCGCTGGACTTGCTCCTGCACGTGGCCTATAGCGCCCCGCTGGTCTCGCGGCGCGAGCGCGCCGAGAAAGTACGCCAGAAGAAAACCAATTTCTTCAACACCTTCACGCCCGCCGCGCGCCAGATTCTGGATACCTTGCTGGAGAAATATGCCGATTACGGCATTGGCGAATTCGACCAGTTGCCGCGCTTGTTGCAAGTCTCGCCATTTGATAATTATGGTTCGCCGTATGAGATTTATCAGTTATTTGGCGGAGCGGAAAAGTTGTTGCAGGTGGTGGATGAGTTGCAGAAATTCTTGTATGAGTGAGGTGATATAATCGCCATACAATTTCGGTTCGATGAGGAGATGTAAAACAATGGAAGCCGTAACTATTTCATCCAAATTCCAGGTGGTTATTCCACGCGAAATCCGGAAGCAGTTCGATTTTAAACCTGGTCAAAAGATCCTGTTCATTCCTTACAATGGGACATTGCGCGTGGTTGTCGTTCCATCCATTAAAGAGGCGCGCGGAATGTTCAAAGGCATGAACACGGAAAACATCCGCGAAGAAGTTGACGAGGAACGCTAATGAACGTCATCGATTCATCGGGTTGGATAGAATATGTGACCGACGAAGACAACGCCGATTTTTTCGACCCGCCGATCAACGATACGGAAAATCTGCTTGTTCCCACGATCTGCCTTTACGAAGTATTCAAATGCGTTCTTCGGGAATTTGGCGAGGAGCGCGCGCTGGATGCAATGGGACTGATGACATTAGGGCAGGTTATAGATCTGGATCGCCAAGCAGCCATCAACGCCGCGCAGATTTCACTGGACTTGAAACTAGGCATGGCAGACAGTATTATTCTCGCCACCGCCCGCCTCTATGACGCCGTACTTTGGACGCAGGATGAGCATTTCGAAGATATCGAGGGGGTCAAATATGTTGAGAAGAAAAGACCGTAACGCGGAATTTATTCCGCAACCAAAGGCGATATCGCGAAGCATATCGCGCTACAAAATCCTCGCGAGGGTCTGAAGAACCCATGCTTAAAAAGCCACAGACATCCCATCCACAAAATTCAAAAGCCTCCCTCTCCTCGCTCATCAAATCCGCCCGCGACATCATGCGCAAGGACGCCGGCCTGAACGGCGACCTCGACCGCTTGCCGCAGCTCTCCTGGCTGATGTTCCTGAAATGTTACGATGACCTGGAGCGGCGGCGCGAGGACGATGCCATCGTCTCGCACCGCGACTTCAAGCCGGTCATCCCCGCGCCCTACCGCTGGCGGGACTGGGCCGCCGACCCCGACCGCGGGCGCACCGGCCCCGACTTCATCGCCTTCGTCAACAACAACCTGCTGCCCGCCCTGCGCGGTCTTTCGGGGTCGGATGAACGCTTGAAGGTGGCGGAGGTTTTCAAGGAGACGTACAGCCGTATGCTCTCGGGCTATCTGCTGCGGGATGTGGTCAACCTGGTGGATGGAATCCACTTTCAGTCGAAGGATGAGATTTTTACACTGGCGCATTTGTATGAGTCGATGCTCAAGGAGATGCGCGACGCGGCGGGCGATAGCGGGGAGTTCTACACACCCCGTCCCGTAGTAAAACTGATCGTAGACCGAACCAAGCCGCGGCTGGGTGAGACCGTTCTCGATCCCGCGTGCGGCACTGGCGGATTTTTAGTCGAGGCGTATGAATATCTCAAGCCGCTGGCGAAGAATTCCAAAGACCAGATCAAGCTGCAGAGCGAGACGTTGTACGGCGTGGAGAAGAAGCCGCTGCCGTATTTGCTCGGGACGATGAACCTGCTGCTGCACGGCGTCGAGAATCCGAACATCCGCCGCGATAACGCGTTGAAGAACCCGCTGAACGAGATCGGGGAGAAAGACCGCTTCGACGTGATCGTGACCAACCCGCCCTTCGGCGGCGAAGAGGAAGCGGGCATTCAGTTGAACTTCCCCGAGTCGCTGCGCGCCAGCGAGACCGCCCTGCTGTTCATTCAGTACATAATGAGATCGCTCAAACACGGCGGGCGTTGCGGCGTGGTGGTGCCAAACGGATTTTTATTCGGCGACGGCGTTTCGGCGCGCATCAAGGAAGGACTGCTGCGGAACTTCGACCTGCATACGATTGTCCGCCTGCCAAGCGGAGTCTTCGCGCCGTATACGGGTATCCAGACCAATTTGCTTTTCTTCGCTCGTCCTGGTCTTGATACGGGTTTCGGTACGCCTTCGGCTACTCAACCCTACTCGACCACCGCCACAACTGAGATTTGGTACTATGAGCATACTCACCCCGAAGGACAGAAGACATATACGAAGACTCGTCCGATGCAGTTTGAGGAATTTGCGCCGCTGATTGAATGGTGGGACGCTCCGCGGCGTGAGGAAAACGACCACGCATGGAAGGTGCGCGCCGATGACATTTTTAAATACGACGAGAACAAAAACCTGCTCTCGGTCAATCTCGATATCAAGAACCCAAATCGCAAGAATGATTTGGAACACCTGCCGCCGCACGAACTTGTGGAAAGCATCCTTGCGAAAGAGAAACAGATTGCTGAGTTGATGGAAGAGATTAAGAGTTTGTTGAAATAAAATGTCATTGCGAGGGCGAAGCCCGAAGCAATCCCCAACTTGACGAGGAGATTGCTTCGACGGGAGAGCGCCGTCTCGCAATGACAGTCAGTGCGTTATAATTACAACATGAACAAGTTGAAGATCAGAGTCCCCAAAGCGAAAATTGCTGAGTTTTGCAAACGCTGGAATATTTCAGAGTTTGCCATTTTCGGCTCGGCTTTGCGCGGTGATTTTCGCCAGGATAGCGATGTGGATGTGCTGGTCTCGTTTACGCCGCAAGCGCATGTAACTTTGTTTGACATGGTTCACATGCAGGACGAGTTGAAAGCCATCTTCGGGCGCGAGGTGGATTTGATCAGCAAACGCGGCGTGGTGAACAGCCGTAACTATCTCA
>JASEHI010000061.1:0-238 GCA_030018695.1 Anaerolineales bacterium | reverse complement strand
AAAAAATATTCTCGACTCGGCGCAGGTGATCCATGTCGCGCGATGACACGTATCTGGTGGACATTCTGGAATCCGCAAAAATAGCGTTGGATTACGTCTTCGACAAATCGTGGGATGCGTTTTATGAAGATATCCAATGCCAGGATGCGGTCGTAAGACGGATCGAGATCATCGGTGAAGCCGCGCGGCGGGTCTCGCAGGAAACGCGCAGTAAATATCCGCACATAATTCAGAGACT
>JASEHI010000060.1 GCA_030018695.1 Anaerolineales bacterium | reverse complement strand
CCAAGATGCTCACAGGTGAATACATTTTCCCATTTATTTTGAATTCATTGGTGGCTAAAAAGTATTCATATATTGACATTTTATAAATTTCCCGTATAATGAATTCAATTGAATTCATTTTCGCCACATAAGAGGCGGATTATCCATTTAGGAGCAGCCGATGGCAGAAACCAATCAATCTCAACTTATCCGAGTACCCGATGACGAAGCCTTGAGCATGATCCGTATTTTGGCTGAACAAGACCTGCGTTCGATGGGCGCCGAAGTCGCCTGGCTCATCCGCCAGGAATACGCCCGCCGCTACTCCCAACCCAACCCATCCGTCACCCTGGCCGAGGCAGTTGAGGCTGGTGAGAGCGTCCGCAAATAGGGGGATAAGAATTTCATCTGCAAGGAGCAAATAACATGCCAGACCAAAAAATTACCGCCACCATCTACCCACCCTGCGACCATCCGTACACCCAGACTTACGCCAGCGGCTCGCTCTACTTTTCCGCCGGTGACATAATCGACACGTTTGAAACGCACGTCATCTGTCTGGCCTGCGGTCGCGAGCTGGACGAAATCTATCTCGAGGAATGACACATGCCAGCCTTGTCGATCCGCAACATGAATCACACTCTGCAGGTCAGGGAATGGCAGCGTGACGAGCATGAGCGTCAGCTGGAACATATCCGCCAGCTCTCCACCCGCCTTTACGACCTGGTCGGCCAGCAGGCTCACGCCGATATCATCGACCCGCTGCCCGAGGATATTTCCTACCAGGATATGCTCGCCGTGCTCCAAAACGCCATTGCCGATCATGCTTCCAGCCTACCAGAAACCCCCTGACCTGTCAGAACTTGCCATGAGAAAACTGCCCACCAAGACCCTGCTCGACATCCTCTTCTGGCTGTTCATGTTCATCGCCGCGCTCGGAATCATCCTGCTCGTTCTCAATTGCCAATGACATGGAACCGTTGATTGTATTCATCCTGGTTGCTGCTGCCTTCACCGGCGGTTACCTCATCCGCGCCCTGGCTGCTCGATTCGTTGATATCGAGCGCCGCATCGAACGCCTGGAAGAAGCTCAGAAAACGCGCAACCCCTACCGCACCAACGACGGGCTGGAAGATGCGATGGCCATCATCCATGACGCCGTCTGGCAGGCCGACGCCACCCTCGACTATGTCCGCTCCCGCATGCGCCAGGTCGGCTCGACCCTCAAGACCATCCGCTCGAATCCCGATCGCTACGACAGCGACAAGCCCAACGGAAAGAGGAAATCATGACTCGCACATCCTCCCCCGATTTCGAACCCGGAACACTGAACCCTTATGTTGTTCAGGCGCGCGAAGTTACCGGCGGTGACCGCTATGGCTACAAAGTAGTCGCCGTGATCGACCAGGCCTGGGACGGCTGGCGCGCCTACCGCGGGCCGACCTCCTGGTCCGACCAGCAGGTAGCCGAGCATGGAGACCCCCTTAGCGAGGAAGCCGCCCAGGCGCTTTTCCCAACCCTGGCCGCCGCCGGGCGTGTATTCGCCCCCTGAACGTTTCTGTGGAAACGCCCGGTGGATCCGGTTGCCCCCCTCAACCGGATTGAGGTTCAACCCCTCACGTTTCCCCTGGTCCTTACAATTCTGTCAACCAAGAAAGGAGCTCGCATGAAAAAATTCTTTACCCTGTTCATCCTCGCAGCCGTCCTCAGCATGGGTCTCTTCGCCGCCGTCGCCCCCATCAGCTTTCACCAGACCCTGCGCGGCATGCAGGCAGTCGCCCGTGAAGCGCCCGGCACCTTTGCCTACGCCAGCGATAAACTGGCCGTCCTCATGTGGCCGCAGTCCGGCGGCTATGGCTTTGCCGTGATCAACAAGAATGGCGTCGTCCTGCGCGACCTCTCCAGCTTCGCCAACGGCGCCCGCGTGGATACCTTCACTGCCAGTGATTTCGTCCGCTGGCTGGAGGGCAACGGCTACCAGCGCGTCGATCCCCGCACGCTTCCGGCCACCACCGCCCTGCTGTCTCAATTCGCCTACGCCCTCGCCAACGGGACCAAAGCTTTCAACACCTTCCTGATCCTGCCCCTGGGTGTTTTCGAACCGCTTGATATCAACCCTGAGGTGCTGCAATGAACATCGCCACCGCCTATCGACAGCTGCATCCCTATTCTCGCTTGATTCTCCTTTTTCAGCTGCTCGATCTGCTCACCACCTTCTTTGCCCTGACTCTGCTGACCGGCCTGGTCGAAGGCAATCCGCTTGTCCATGCCATCGGCTGGCCGGGCGCGATCATGCTCAAGGTCGCCGTCGTTTCCTTCTCGATTTATGCTCTCGAGACCATTCGTCGCATCGATGAAGCCTGCCTGGCCAGTTTCAAATTCGCGGTCGCGGTCAGCGCCTTCTTCCCCCTCTGGAATACCCTGGTAATCCTCGCTAGTTGAAAGGACTCGCATGAACCATAACCTTCGCTTCCGTTGGCTGCCGCTCTGGATCGTCGTTGCCCTCTGGCTGCTCGCCCCCCGCCAGAAAACCTTCGACGAAACCCAGCGCCACCTCTACCTGGTGCTGCTCGATGATATCTACGCCACCCTGATCGCCGAGTGCATTGATCCGCTCACCTTTCAGCCGCGCAGCTGGCTGGTCGGGCAGCTCTATTTTGCCGTATCCGCCTGGATCTTCGAGCAAAAAGCCGCCCTGCTGCAGATGGACCGCCTGGGCGTGCTGCTCACCGGCTGGTTGGATACAAAATGAAAATCGCCCGCTACCCACGGACGATTTCAAATTGCCTTTGCAGGCAGGTACCAGACCTGCCTCCAGTATAGCACAAAAGGAGGTCAACGTGAACCAACTGGGAGAAAAATACAAGTATTACACCGATGCCGAGCGTGTGGCCCGGCGCTACAGCTGCGCTACCTGCTTCGGCCACCTCAACATCATCCGCCGCGCTGGCTTCTCCGAGGTCATCTGCGCCCGTAAAGAGCTCGGCCGCTGCGCAGGCATCGGTTTTGTCACCAAAGAATACGTCGAAAGAGCACGCGCCCAGTCTGCCCTCGATCGTTCCGAGGCCTATTGGAACCTGGCAGATACTCTCGGATTGGCTCGTTCAAAGCGCTCCGCTGAACAGATCGCTAAAGAACTGGGAGGTGAGTGATGCCCATCGCTGGCTTGACTGACCGCGGGCTCTCCTTCCCGCAAATCGGCGTCATCCGCAAGGGCGCGCCGAAATCTCAGAAAAACGCGCCTGGTCGTGACCTGACCTACTTCCGCGTGGAATTCGACACCGCCCGTCCCGATCTGGTGGAAAAATTCCAGGCTGCCTATCCGGACCCTGAACCGCGCCGCCTGAATGTCGTCTTCCCATTCAACGATTTTGACCGCCAGGTGCAGATCTTCTATGAGGCCTACAACAAAGGTCGCATGGTCGCTCGCGCCGGCACCGTCCAGGGGCTGGATCCCAACCAGAACTATTATTTGATCAAGCTTAACTCCAAAACCGGCGAAGTGCTCGCCAAAGCCGGTTACTGGGTGACAGGCGAAAAGAAAGGCCAGCCTGCCGTCTACGACAAATCCCAGCCCGAATACAGCATGACCTACCGTGACAAGAACGGCCACAACAAAAAACTGGACATTTTCTGCAAGCCCATCACCAGAATCAAAATCGTCATCCCAGAACTGGGCGAGCTGGCTTATGTGCTGCTCAAATCCAGCAGCATCTATGACGCCATGAACCTTTCCGAGCAGCTCATTGCCCTGTGGGAAATCACCCGCGGCAATTGGGCCGGTGTACCGTTGGTCCTCGAACGCAAGCCCACCCAGGTGCTTTGCCCGGATGAAAACGGCAATAAGACTTACCGCGAGAAGTGGCTGCTCTCCATCCAGGCGCTACCGGCCTGGAGCGAAGCCAAGTTACTGGCCATGCGCAAGGCGTCCATGCTGCTGGCTGCCGGTAATCCCTTGCAGGTCTCGCTGCCCGCTGGTGAATCCGTCCACGAAGAAGACGACGAAGACGAAGACCGTATCCCTGATGAGCCAGAAGCATGGATCAATGACGAATCCTACCCGCCTGCCGGCGAAGTCGCGGAAATCGACGATGAAATCCTGGACGGCGAATTCGATGAGAACGCACCGGAAACGCAGCCAGAGACCGGAAATGAACCGGATACACAACCGGAAACAAACGGCAATATTACCGACGATCACCGTGCCCCCCAGCGTCTCAAAACTGATCTGCACGCCGCCGCGCTCAAAGGTGGTCGGCTGGATCCACAGGAGATCAATAAAACTGCCGCCTGCCTGGATTATCTCCTGCAGGGCAGTGCGCGACGCATGGAATTCCTATCCTGGCTGGCGGGAAAATCGCTCAAATCCAGCAAGGATATGGATCCCGCTCTGCTCAAGGCGCTGCATGACTATCTCAAGCCTGTCTACGATCCCAATAACGGTGTGTTCTATCCGGCTAACCAGGCTGCCAGCATCGAAGTTACTCATGCCCACGCCGAAGGCCTGAAAGCCAACGGTCAGAAGGAGTTGTTTTCATGATCGAGCCAATCATCATCATCCTGGCAATCATTATTGCCGTACCTGCCTTGATTTACGAGGCAAAAACAACTTTCAAATAACCTCAAGGAGAAAAACAAATGAACTATCAGACCGGCAAGCAAAAAAGGCTTTTCTTCGACCTCGAAACCACTGTTAATCCCGAGAACATCGTTCATATGCCCGAGCCCGAAGCGCCAGCCAATCTCAAAGACCCCGAGAAGATCGCTGCTGCAATTGAAGCCAAGCGCCTTGAGCAGATCGAGCGTGCAGCTCTGGATCCTGACTACGGAAAGATTCTCAGCCTCGGGTTTACCTGTATTACCGGTGACGCGTACGCGATAACCGTTATTGTCAATCGTGATGTCTATTTCCCAAACCCCGATCACCAGTGGTTGGCGGTGCCAGAATACGCCGCCACCGAGGGCGAACTCCTTGAAATATTCTGGAGAGAGTTCGCCGCCTGCGGCGGCTGCTGCATCGGCTACAACATCCTCGGCTTCGACCTGCCCTATATCCTGCGCCGCTCGTTTGCCCTGGGCGTCAAACCGCCGTTCGTTCCCAACCTGGCCAAATTCCGCACTGAACCAATCACCGACCTGATGATGATCCTCTACAACTGGGGCAGCGACCGTTACAAATCCCTCAAGCTGGTTGCCAGGCTCTACGATTTGCCAGTTGAAGCTGAAGGCGTCGACGGCAGCATGGTCGCCAGTCTATCGGTCGATGAGTTGATCCAATATACAACTTCGGATGTGAATCTGGTTGTTGCCCTTTATGAGCGTATGAACGGCATCTACTTCAAACACTAGCGCCGGGCTTGGAGCACCCGGCAACTCCTTAATAAGCCCGGGCCGGATCAACCCCGGTCCGGGCAAGGGAAGGGAGCAGAGAAATATGAACAAGAATACATTGAAAAATCTACGGTCAGCCCTTATCTCCCTTGACGAAGATCTGCGAAAGGCCGGTACATGCGAAAAATGTGGAAAACCAGAATCTGGGATTGTTCCTGTCGGGAAAACCCCTGAAGAAGTGGGTTTATGTGTCTGTAAGCCTTATTCAAATATCGGTCCGAAAAAAGGCAGGCGATATTGAAAGCAAGGGATTACTACGACCAGCTTATCACCTCCATGCCGTTCGGCGCCGAGCGAATTGTATTGCGCGTGCTCTCGTTCCGTGTTGGATTGAAACACGCAATCCAGAAAGCCGATCTGATCATCGAGTGCGCCAAAGCCGGGATCGTCTTCAAGGACGAACGCCAGGTCCGCAAGACGATCGTCGATCTGCGCAAGCGCGGCATTCCCATCTGCTCATCCAGCGGCGAAAGTGGTTACTACCTGGCTGCTAATCTTGCCGAATACCGCGAGTTCGTTGGTCGTGAATACATCAAGAAGATCACCGACATGCGCGAGACCGTCAAGGCGATGAATGACTCCATTCGGATCATGTTCCCCGGCGAATACGCCCAATATCAGGCGGATAAAGCCGACGCTGCCGGTCAACCCCAACTTTTATAGAGGTGATATGTGTGAGTATTGCCGATTGCTCGAAGCGAAAGTTCAGAATGCCATCCATGAAGGCAAAACCGAGAAAGCCAGGGTAATGGCGGCGCTTTTTGCCGGTCATCAAAAAAATATGCACGTAGACCAAGATCTGAGGCTGGTCACGTCGGAACTCATTGCCTGGCCAAACGGATCGCGGTGGAGCCTGTAATGTCAGATTACTGGATGAAGCTATACATCGAAATTCTCGATGACCCCAAAATGGCCTTGCTTTCAGATCATATTTGGCGCCGGATTATTGAGCTGTTTTTGATCGCCAAAAAAATCGAAAAAGATGGCTGGCTCCCCAACCTAAAACAATTGGCATGGTACCTCAGAGCAAATGTTGATGAGTTGGAAAGTGATATGAGTGAAATCCTTGAAACGGGCATCGTCGTCGAAAAAGATGGCGGATATTTTATCCCAAACTTCGCCAGACGACAGAACGCAGCAACACCAACGGAACGCTGGCGCGCGCACAGAGATCGCAAACGGAGAGAAGAATATTACTCAAACGAAGATCAAACAGAAGATCAAACGAAACGTTTGACAGAAACAGAAACAGAAACAGAGACAGAGACAGAGTCAGAAGACGCCGCCGGCTTTTTCAACCCCGCTCAAAAGCCGTTGATCAAAGCATTTACCGAAGCAACTGGTATCTACGCTCCCGCTGGAGGAGGTAATCAAACAAAAAAATGGCATGAAGCCATCACATCGCTTATCAAAGCGCGCGCTTCCCCCGAAGAAATCATCGGCACGGTCCGCGATATGCAGGATCGCGGATTATCTATCGCTGGCCCCTGGTCTATCTTGAACGGTTTGAATATCTACCGTTCAAAACAAAAAGGCAGGAACAACAAACCAGAACAGATTACCGAAGAACAGGTTTTAAGGAGTTTAAACTTATGAGCACGACAGCCTTGCCAACCACCACACCGCCTGCCTCTACCCAGGCAGAAGAAGCGCTGCTGGGATCGCTGCTCATCAATCCTGAGTTGCTTAAAACGATCAACGTCAATCCTCAAGACTTCTATATCCTACGTAATCGCTGGATTTACGAGGCTATGCTCGAGATCGGCCAGACCGCGCAGGTCGATTATATGACTGTTTGTAACCATCTAGAAAACAGCGGAAAACTCAAAGAAATCAAAGGTTCAGCCTACCTGCTTGACCTGATCGCCCGCACGCCGACCAGCCTGCACGCCGAAAGCTACGCCGCCATCATCCGCGACCGCGCCCAGCGCCGTCGCATCCTGGAGATCGCGGCCAACCTGGCCAAATCCGCCTATGATCTCGATGAGGACGTCGATAAAACCGTCAGTTCCGCCGCAACCAGCCTAGCCAATAGTACCCAGCCGAAGTCCGGCGCACAGCATGTCTCGATCTACGCCAGCCGTCATTACGACCGCATGACCGAGTTATCCTCTGGCAGCCGTCAGGTGCAGCGCATCCCTACCGGTTTTATCGATTTTGACCGCTGTCTGGATGGAGGTCTGCGCATACCAGAAATGCTCCTCCTGCTTGGCAAGCCTGGTTTGGGCAAGACAAAATTCATCCTCCAACTTGGCTTCCAGATGGGCCGAAACTTCCCAGGTGCGATTTACGAGATGGAGACCGATGAGGATCAGATCATGGATCGCGAGTTCAGCCGGCGTACGAAGATTCTCGATTCCCGTTTCGAAACTGGTCAGCTTGATGATGATGAATGGCCGCTCTATACCCGAGAATTCGAGAAACTGGCGGATAAAAACCAGACGAAGGTCTATCTCGATTTTGGCTGCAACTGGACCACCACCAGCCTGCGCGCCGACCTGGCCAGGTTGAAAGCCGAGTATGGCATCGCCTGGTACATGGTTGATTACATGAAATTCCTGCGTGACAGTTACGGCAAGGATGAAATCGAGCGCCTCAACCATATTTCCGGCCGCTTAAAGCAGATCAATCGCGAACTTGGCTTGGCGTCGGTGATCATCCACTCGATGAACAAAGAAGGGATCAAATCACAAAATCCCGATCTATCCAACATGAGCCAGGGCGCGGATATCGCCTTCGATACCGATAAAGCCCTCTTCATGACCGCCCATATCCCCCGCACCGGTGAAATCGCCCTTCCAAATTACCGCACCTTCACCTTCCAAAAATCGCGCTCGCGCCTGAATCACCCCATGTTCCATCTCCAGGCCGTCAAGGAATTTCCAGCGTTTTTGGATGTTGCCCCCGAGCATCAAATCCTTCAGGAACAGCAAACCTTCGGGAATGGTAAGAAACCGGCGCATTCGCCCACCCCTGTTCCAATGCCCTACATCGAGCCCGATCTGGTTGATGACGAGGATTTGGAGCTGTAAATTGCCGCGTGTGTCGTAAATGGAGAAAACCCAATGCAAGAAATAGACCTCGACCGAATCATTCCCAACCCAGAGCAGCCGCGTATCAATTTCGACCAGGCCGAACTCGACGTCCTGGCCGAATCGATCCGCGAGCACGGCGTCATTCAACCGATCACCGTCGAGCAGGCGGATGACGGTCTATATATTCTCCACGACGGCGAGCGCAGGTTTCGGGCCGCCAGGCTGGCCGGCCTGCTTAAAATCCCCGCCCTGGTGGTGCCAGCCCTCAACGGCAGCGGCCGACGTGACCGGCTCATTCGGGCGATGGTCGCCAATCTGCAGCGCGCGGACCTTACCCCTGTCGAGGAAGCCCGCGCCTATCAGCGCATGCGGAATGAACTTGGTATGAGCGTCACCAAAATTTCCCGCATGATGGGGATCAGCCAGCCCAGGATTTCCAGCCGCCTGAAGATCTTGCGGCTCGATGAATCGATCCAGGGCGAAATCGACCGAGGACGCCTCCCGAAGGATGAAGCCACGCTGGATGCACTGCTGTCCATTGAAGACAGCCAGCTGCGAAAAGACCTGGCTCTGCGGGCAGCTGAGCGCAGGATGACCGCGAAAGGCATCGTCGAGGCCTGTCGCCGCCTCAACCAGCATCTGAGCGAGAGAACACTGCCAAAAAGCGATATCCCTGCTATTTGGCAGGCTGAGCGCAGGTCGGGTCCGGTCGATCGCAGCCATTGGGACGCACTGGCTCAGGTCGGCAGGCTCCCGCCCTGGATCCTGCTTGAAATCGCTGCACGCGAGACTTGTAAAAAATGCAGCTGGTATGACGTGGCCAGTGACACCATTTGCAGGGATTGTCCTCTGCCGCAACTGCTCTCAATCTCGATCGGGAAGGCAAAAAATGACCGATAACAGCGCTCGGCTGCTCGACCTAATCATCAGTGATGTCGAATCACAGACGGAGGGGCGCCCGGCCGTCTGGCTGTCCAAAAACGGCGCTGCCATGCTGCGGCCGACCATTAGCAGGGTAAAAAAGCGCGTGCGCTGGACGCCCGAAGAGGACCGCTTTCTGCAGGAGAACAGCGCCATCATGAGCCTGGGTGATATTGCCAAAAAATTGGGGCGCTCGCGTTATGCTGTCCATATCCGCCGCAAGAAGCTCGATGCCGTTGCACCGCGCCATGCGCCTGGCTATCTGTCCTGCAATCAAATTGCCAAAATTCTGGGTGTCGACAGCCATAAGCCACCCACCTGGGTTGATCTCGGTATCCTTCAGGGCGAGGCCTTCCCCTATGAGTTCGGACCAATTAAGCGCCGGGTCAAAATCAACACCTTCAAACGCTGGCTGATCCGGCCGGAATCCTGGGTGTACTTCAAGACCGAGCGCATCCGCGTCCCGCACCTACGCCGCCTGGTGGAGCTGGCCCAGGCGCGTTGGGGTGATGCATGGTGGAGCACAAACCAGGCTGCTGCCTATCACGGTGTGGACAACAAAGACATCCTGCGCCAGGTCAAGCTCGGCAAGCTGACCGGTTTGCATGCCGTCGGTCTGGACCGCGTCCGCAACCCTGGCTGGGCCTACTGGTTCGTGCGCCGCTCGGAGGTCAAAACATTGGTTTTGTACTTCGGTAAAGGCTCCGGTCGCGAGCTGATCCACTGGTCCCCGCGGGCGGATGCGTTCATCATCCGCGCCCGCCAGGAGGGACGCACCTATGCGGATATCGCCCGCATGATGAAATGGCCGCAAAAGCGGGTGGAATACCGCTGGCGTCACTACCTAAAGAAGCGAGGGCTCCATGTCTGAACACACCGAACAGGTTGCACTTTTCGCCTGGGCTGCCATGCAGTCCAATCTCTGGCCGGAGCTGGGTCTGCTCTTTGCCGTACCCAATGGTGGCCTTCGCCATGTGCGCGTCGCTGAGAAACTCAAGGCCGAGGGCGTTAGGCGCGGCGTTCCCGATATCTGCCTGCCTGTGCCGCGCCGCCAGTACCACGGCTTGTTCATCGAAATGAAATTTGGCAAAAATAAACCCACCGAAGAGCAGGCAGCCTGGTTACAGGCGCTTTTACAAATGGGCTACTGCACTGCTGTCGCTTACGGCTGGCAGTATGCCGCCCGGGTTTTGGAAAACTATCTGGAAGGGAGTATCTGATATGGCTGTCATCTGGTCCGAAGCAAGTTCATCTGTTTTATCTACCGCGCAAGACCTGATCGATCGATATCATCCACACCTCAAAAAAGCCCGCATTCTCTTCGTGTTCCGCAGTGAGGCTGCCAAATCGAACGGTCGTCGTATTTTCGGGCATGCCGCAAAAGTATCTCCGCAAATGCGCATCTTGCTCGACGACGCCGATTTCATCATCTGGATATCGGAGCATGATTGGGAAGCAAACAGCGCCGCCTGGCGCGAAGCGCTGATCGATCACGTGCTCTGTCATTGCCTGTATTTCCAGGGCGAGTGTTCCATCCGCCCGCATGACGTGGAGGAATTCGCCGAAATCGTCGAACGCCACGGTCTCTGGAATACCGAGTTGCTCATGGTGAACGAGGCCATCCAGCGCATGGAGAAGCAGTCAGCGTTTTCATTCGTCGAACCAAGCGGCGGAGTCATCACCATCAACGGCCGGCAAATCGAAAGGATGAATATGGCCTTTGAAAGCACCCCGAAACCGGAGCGCCCAGAATGAAAACCAAACTGGCAATCGCATTGATTGTTATCCTCGCCTCCGCTGCAGTCGCAGTCATAGAAATAGATCCTGCCCCGGCAGCCCCAGCCGTCAACGGCGGCTACCCACCGCCGCCAACCTGGGCTGGTTATCCTCCCCCGCCCACTGCATCGAGCTGGACCGCGGTCCCGCCCACGCCCACACCCTGGCCGACTCCCGACTGGACCCCGACCTGGTCGCCCCAACCAACCCCACATGCGGAGATTTGACATGGCTACAAAAAGAGGTACACCACCAATCAAACACAGCCGAATCAAAGTTTTCGAATTCATTGTCGCCTACAAAAGAGCCAACGACGGCAATTCGCCCTCCATGCGTGAGATCATGGAAGCCTGTGGAATTACAACCCTATCCCTGATGGATTACATCCTCGCCGACCTGGTTGATCGCGGCCTGATCTTGCGCAGCGGGTCCCGCAGCATCCGTGTCATCGGTGGGCAGTGGGACTACGCCGGAGAAGATTTGTGATGAGTGACCTTGAGCTTGTCAGTATCGTCGGCTATATTGCCCAGCCGGGAATCGATCGTAACGAGTACTACGACTGGAATGGAAAGCAGATCCGCATCCTTGATGTGCGCCTCGGCCTCAAGAACCGAAATTTCCCGCCCGGCCTGGTCTTCCGCGATAGGTACGGCCATACCGCCATCGTCCGCTCCGACCGGCGCAGCCTGGCTCGCATGCCAGAGGTGGTATGAGAACGCAACCAACTTTGTTTGAAAACAGCCGCATGACCTTGCGGGACGCGATCGATCTGACCGTCATGTCAATGCAACTCTACGCCGAGAAATATCGACATTGGTCGATCTCGTATTCGGGTGGCAAGGATTCGTCCGCAACCCTGGCAATTGTTTTGCACTTACTCGAATCCGGTCTGATTAATAAGCCTGATAGCTTGACTGTTTTGTATGCTGATACAGGTTTGGAATTGCTGCCATTACATCATACGGCGATCCAAATATTGACCGAGGTCGAGAAGCGCGGGTACCGAACCGCCATCGTCAGACCAGAACTTGATAAGCGGTTTTTTGTGTATATGTTCGGGCGCGGAGTGCCGCCTCCATCCAATGTGTTCCGCTGGTGCACAGGCGCTTTAAAAATCAAGCCGATGATGGATGCACTGCAAAAAATCCGTGTCCAAACAGGCGAAAAGTTTTTATCTCTGATCGGCGTCCGGCTCGGGGAGAGCGCAGCCAGGGACCAACGAATAGCCATCGCGTGCGGCAAGGATGCCGAATGCGGCCAGGGCTACTACCAGGAGACCACTCCGGCGAATGTTGCCGACGTTCTGGCGCCAATCGTCCATTGGCGCACCTGCCATGTCTGGGATTTGTTACAGGGGTTTGGACCACCTCACGGATTGCCAACAGAGCAAATCGCAAGCATATATGGTTTGGGCACCGAGCTTGAGGAGATTAGTTCGCGCACCGGATGCACGGCCTGCAATCTTGCCAGCCGTGACATTGCCCTTGATCGGATATTACACCTGCCGGATTGGAGATATTTAGCCCCGCTCAAACGGCTTAAGCCGTTGTATGCAGAACTCAGGCAACCCTATAGACGTTTGCGCAAGACCAAAGCTGAATATAACGCTGCGGGAAACCTGGTCTCCAATTTACATCGTTTAGGTCCAATGACGATGGAGACCCGCAGATGGGGTTTGAGTCAGGTATTGAAAATCCAGGACGAAATCAATAAAGCCGCGAATGGAATTAATCGCCCAGAAATTACTTTGGTCGACACTGAGGAACTCGCCAGAATCAATGAATTGATCGAGGCCAATACCTGGCCGGATAAATGGTCGGGCGATGAGGAAACAGGAGATATTCTCCATAATCAAATCGTTGCCGAAGGTGTGGTCCAGCCCTTAATCATATCAGGAGATTAGCATGCACCCCATCATCTGGATCGCGATCGGAATTGTTGTTGGCGGCGCGTCTGTGTTCGTCCTGATCCTGATCTACGCCGCGATCGCCAATGCCGGCAGTATCTCGGATAGAGATTTAGTTGACGCCTGGGAAAAGAACTTAACGAAAGGAGAATGAAATGTATTTTAAGCATATCGATGACCTGGTCGAAAAATCCCCAACCCTTCCCGATTTTGAGGACAAGAAGATGGCCTTCTATAGTGTCGGCTGCTGTTGGTGGACGACATTCCCAGAGGATCTCGGCAATACAGGAAAATTCAATCCCCAAAAAATTAAAATCCTAAATCCAAACGATCCAGACCCTGCAAAATTCTATCAGGCCGATTTCTCCCTCCCATGTTGTCCGCATTGCGGCAGCCTTCTGATGCAGGCGCCTCTAGATAAGTTCATCGACGAGGCGAAAGAGAACGCAGAGTTCTATGGCAAATATGGGTTGGACACGCTCATCGAGGCACATTCGAAAATTACAATGAATTGTGATTCCGGCGCAGGCTGGGATTTTTATACCCACCGTATCGAGATGCGCTTCAATCCGCTCGAACCACCTACTTATGCATAAGGCTTGTCATATGGTTTCCCCAATAAAATCTCCAAACCTCAAGCTCTGCCCGCAGGGGTTCGATCTCTGGCAGAAATACGAAACCCTGGCGCTCGAATTCAACAAAGATCATCCCCTGGCCAGCGCTGCCTGGGACGATTTCATTCGCCATTACCGCGGCACCAGCAGCCAGAAGGGTTGTAAATTGTGCAATAAAAAACCATAGGAGGCCGCATGACCAGCCTATTCCCAAATATCCAGGCGCTGGCTGCGCAGACCGAACCCCTGAAGCTATTTACCCCGATTGATTGTATCCATGAAACCCTCATCGCGCCGCCCTGCTCCGACGAGATCGAACGTGCCCTGTGGCGCGGGCGCATCCTTGATGGCCGAAGTGTGGCCGCTACCTTCGCCGGAATCGACGAGCTGCCCAGGGTCATACCGGTTTTTCACCTCGGAAAGCTGTCCTGAAACCAATCTACAATACCCCGTAAATAAAATTTACACCCCCAAAAATGGACGAAACTCTCACCCTTGATACATTACGCCAAAATTTGCAAAACGATTATTCCAGCCTTTCCAGTTGGCGTAGGGTGGGTAAGATCTACGGCATAACTGCTGCAATGGCGCGCCTGATCGCTCATGGATACAGCCCGGGTCGTCGCGTCAGAAGCCAGCTCGGGCTACCTCAGTTGTCAACGGTCATCAAGATCACAGGTGGCGAGGTGCCAAATGGTTCCCAGGTCATCGGTGCTTCGTGTTGCGCCTGCGGTCAATGGTTCATTTCCAACCACCCACGCCGGCGCAAATGCTTTATCTGCTCGCCTTACAGGCGCAACATCAATCCATGATCCCGATCTACTGGCACTGTCCGAACGGACACATCCTCGGTGTAATAGAAAAATATACTTATCGCAACACTTTAAGGGTGTATCGGGCAGCCGTCTTCCATGAGACAGATCCAGGTGCTGAGTTTGCCAGTGATATCACCGGCGAGGCAGTCGTCTATTGCAGCCTGTGCGGGGCTGCTCGAAAATGGCATTATTCGGATTTACCATCTCGTCGCCTGCTCAACCGCAGGCAGAAAAACTGATCCCTGCTTTTTCTCTTAATCCGCGCAGACCGCACTCATTGAGTGACTGTCAGAAAATAACAAATGGTTTGTGATTTCGCCGACTTCTCTTGTGATTTCAGGTTGGCGTTTTTGCAAAATAATATAAATATCCCCCAAATCACTATGCTCGAATTCCTCGCAATTTTCAGATAATCGCCAGGTTTTCCCTACATTTTCATATCGGCGGATGAACGATCGTTCAAAAGCTTCAACCTGAATACCTACCACTTCCTTAGTATCAGGTTCATATAACAATGATACGTTTTCATCAACGGGATGAACAATATAGCGATCCTGGTAATTTTCAAAGAATATCAAAAGCTCATCAAAATCAGGATCATACGATAGGTTGGCGGACCGGTAGAGACGCTCCTCCGAAAGTTTTCGCAATTTTGTTAACTTTAGTTCCGTCGTCCGGACTAATCTTTCGATGTTGGCCATATATATTTTTCTCCACTTTTTAGGTGGTCTGTTTCAAAGGCAGTAATAATTCTGCCGGTTAAGCCCTCAAACTCAACCACAACCTTCATGTAGGCGCTGGTTTCGCCCGGGCGTTTGTAATAACATGCCCGATTTGCAAAAGTTTGGTCCGTGCAAATGAAGATTGGATCTTGGATTGCTTGGATGACATCATCTTCCCAATTCGCACCGTCAACCCATCGACGTATAGGCAAGATTTTATCAAACCATGTATCCTTCGCGCAGGAGATTGTCAGCCCTCTGGGGTCAACGGCAGTGAAGTGAATATCCATGTAATCCCAGCCGCCCTCCTGTTCCATCCCAATATACCATAATCTGTTGCAGATTTAAAGAGGGTAAATGTTCTATACGCATAACTGCACAGTTCCGCTCGCACGATCCACCCGCTGGCCGTAACAGCCAATGACCCGCTCGCCACAGACCCGACAACCGCCGCAACCAGGACATCCCCGGCCTGTATACCCGTCGGCGCCGGAATGCCAATCGTCATCGCGCCGCCGCCTGGGGCAGCTGACGAAAAACCCTCATGGACGATGGTCATGGCTTACGCCGGACCCGGGATGCCAATATCGAACGCGGTCAGTGTGAAAGTGTTGCCATTGGTCACGACCTGGCTGGCGCTCAATGCGCCTGTCGCCAGCAGCCGCGAGTTCGCTGTGTCCACCACGGCATAATGCGTGGCTGTTCCAGTCGCAGTCACTGCACCATCGCTGATCGATGGTACCGTCACCTTGCGCCCGCTCGGGG
>JASEHI010000005.1 GCA_030018695.1 Anaerolineales bacterium | reverse complement strand
CTTTTTGTCAAACTCAACACCGCTCGTTTAAGCTCACAATTACAGAGATACACCCATGTGATATACTGCACAGAAATATTTTGTGCAGCACCGTGCTTCGAACAACAAAAGATGAGCTGGCAATTCTCTTATTTTTCGATCATCTATCTCGTCACTGCCATCGTCTCAGCCCTCACAATGCACCTCATCACGCGCCAACGCGCCGTACCCGGTAAAATACCGCTTGCCTGGTTGATGCTCGCGGTCGCTGTCTGGTCATTCACCGTTGCGTTGGAAACTGCTTCAGTAGAAATACCGGCCAAGGTATTTTGGTCGAAGATACAATACGTCAGCATCGTTAGTGTACCGGTCCTGTTCCTGATTTTTATCCTCGAATATACCCGCCTGGATAAACAACTGACACAGCGGAACCTGATCCTGCTCTGGCTCATTCCAGTCATCACCCTCCTCATGGCGGCGACAAATGACTGGCATGGGTTGGTCTGGAGCAGCTTTACCCCCAGCCCGGATGACAGCGCTATTTTGATTTACGGCCACGGAACCTGGTTTTGGATCTTCGCGGCCTACACTTATCTGCTGATCATGGGGGGCGTATTCTACCTGATTTGGGCGATCATCCGATTTCCAAAAATGTTCCGCCGCCAGATTGGCATTTTATTGGCCGGAGCGGCTGTCCCGATTGTGGGAAATGTGGTTTACCTCGCCGGCTTAAGCCCGGTCGCCGGCTTAGACCTGACCCCGATTACTTTTTCCCTGACCGGTTTGATTCTCGCGCTGGGCATCTTCAGATTCCAGTTGTTCGAGCTCGTACCCATGGCGCGGGACATACTGATCGAGAGCATGAGCGACAGCCTCCTGGTCTTGGACGATCATAACCGGATCGTGGATATCAACCCGGCTTTCCAACAGTTGATTGGCGTCTCAAGTAAAGCAGCCATCGGTCAGCCGGCCAGGGACTTTTTTGCGGCCTGGCCCGGTTTAGTAACTCAATATTTAGGTACGCTTGACACACAGGCCGAGATCTGCCTTCGTGAAGAACCACCCCGTTATGTCGAGTTACGCATCTCCCCGCTTTACGACCGGCGTCAACGTTTCACCGGCAGATTAATCGTCCTGCATGACATCACCGAACGTAAACTAACCCAGGAAGCCCTGGCGCATAAAGCTCGAGAGATGACGGCATTGTTTGAAACCTCGCTGGAAATTAATGCCCTGCCAGACCTCTCTTCCCTGTTATTTACCATCGTTGAAAGAACCACCGGATTGCTCGGTACAACCCTAGGTGGCTTGTACCTGGTGCGGCCGGATGGCCAATCGTTGGAACTGGTGATCAGCTATAACCTGGGTAAAGATTACAGCGGGACAATCCTTCGCTTTGGCGAAGGCCTGTCTGGGCAAGTCGCCCAGACAGGCGAGGCAATGATGATAGTAGATTACAGCCAATGGGATCATCGCGCTGCAGTTTACGACGACATTTCGATCAAGCGTGTGCTCGCAGTACCGCTCAAGATAAAAGGAAAAGTCATCGGGGTGATTAACATCACCGACGATCGAAAAACCGGCTCTTTCACGCCGGAGGAAATCCGGCTAGTCAGCCTGTTTGCCGACCAGGCCGCCATCGCCATCGAGAATGCCCGTCTGCTTGAAGAGAGCAACCGGCAAGCGGAGCAGTTGGGGATCATCAACCGCTTCAGCCTGGCAATCACCTCCGCTCTGGACATGGATCAAGTGCTGAAGACCTTGCATGAACAATGCCAGCAGGTTGCGCCGTGTGATGTTTTTTACGTCGCATTGTACGACGAGGCCAGTTCCCTGATCCATGTGCCTCTATACTATGAAAATGGGCAATACCAAGCCGGCCATTCGCGCGACATTCATGACCGCCCCGGCACCATCGGCGCAGTCATCCAGGCGCGGCGGACTCTTTACTTTAGTGATTCGATCCACAAGAATACCCACCCATACAAGCAATCAACCGCTGCGCTAAGAAGACCAACCCGCTCCTACGTCGGTATTCCCCTCACCTTGCGCGAGCGGGTAATCGGCGTCCTGTCCGTCCAAAGTTACCGGCCAAAGGCTTACCGCGAAGACGATATTCATACTCTGGAACTCATCACCTTACAGGCCGCCATCGCAATTGAAAATGCCCGCCTGTATGCCGAAGAACAACGTCTCGCAATCATTGACGAGTTGACCGGCGTGTACAACTATCGCGGGCTGATGGCATTGGGCGGGCGTGAAATTGACCGGGCGCGGCGTTTCGCTCGTAATCTTTCTGCCTTATTCTTCGATATTGACGGCTTCAGGAATTTCAATAATAAGTACAGCCACGCAATCGGCAACCTGGTCTTGAAGGCGATAGCCCAACAGTGCCGGGCAAAAATGCGCTCTGTGGACCTGATCAGCCGCTTCGGGGGTGACGAGTTTGTCATTCTACTCCCGGAGGCTAATCTCGAAACCACAAAGAAAGCTGCCGAAAGATTGCAAATGGGAATTGCATCCACCAAAGTGCCGTCCGAATATGGGGAGTTGTCCGTCACCATCTCCATCGGCGTGGCTCAATTATCCGCTACCACACCCAACCTGGGCGCGCTGATTGAACGTGCCAACCAGGCCGAGCACCGCGCCAAGGAAAAAGGCAACGATAAACTTGTCGTTTTTGCCGAAGGCTTAATCGGGGATAAATAAACTGGCTTAGTTACCGAAGAAGAGTTCCCACCAGATCTGCCAATTTTCGAGTGACTGTGTCTGTTGCATCGGCAAAGGGATGGGGGTCGGGGCAAGAGTCCCGGCCGGGACGACCTGCACGGGGTTTTCGCCGCTCTTTCCCATACCGCTCTCATACGCGTATTCCTCGACGGCACGCTCGGATGTCGCGTATGCGATTTTCGTGACCAATGCAATTTGGGTTTGCGTTACCGCCGTCGCCTCGACGTGGACAGTTGCCAATTGAGTGGTCAGGCGGTTCAACCCGGCCAGGCGCTGGTTAAAATCAATGACCAGCACGACCAGGATGAACAGACCGATGGCAATGCCGATATGTTTCAATTTGACAGGCCAGCGTTTCATACGCCTATTTTACACTAAAACGAAACCCGCCTTTCAGCGGGTGGGCTGCCGAAAAATGAGCAGCATTTTGTGTGCCGAAGGAGGGACTTGAACCCTCACGGCCTTGCGGCCACTAAGCCCTGAACCTAGCGCGTCTGCCAGTTCCGCCACTTCGGCGTGCGGGTTGTATTTTATCCGAAACTCCCATTTTGTCAACCTGCGAATCAATATTAATGTTCCCTACCGACCGGTCGGTTGTTTTTTGGAAATTTACGATATAATAAGAAAAATACGCCTCTTGGAGAATAAGCATGGATTTTACCCTGAGTGAAGAACACAATATGCTGCAACGCATGGTGCGCGATTTCTCCCAGAAGGAGATCGCACCGGTTATCAAGGAGTATGATCGCAAGCAGGAGCCAATCCCGTTTGCATTGCCACGCATGGGCGAATTGGGAATTTTAGGCCTCTGTTTTCCCGTTCGCTATGGCGGCCAGGGGATGGACTACATCTCGCTTGGCTTGGCTTGCGAGGAATTGGAAGCACTGGATACCTCCCTGCGCGTGGCCATGTCGGTGCATGTCGGACTGTGCGCCACGACCATCTTTCAATGGGGAACTGAAGAACAGAAGCAGAAGTTTCTTATCCCACTCGCAAAAGGGGAAAAACTCGGCTGCGGGGCCTTTACCGAACCCGGCTGCGGCTCAGACGTTTCCGCCATCCGCGCCAGCGCCAAACGCGCAGGTGACGCCTATATTCTCAACGGCGAGAAGATGTGGATTTCTCTGGCCAGCAAAGCCGATTATGCTCTCTTGACTATGCGCACCAATAAAGATGCGGCCAAGCCTTCACAGGGACTTTCCACCTTTATCGTTGACCTGCACTCCCCCGGCGTGACAAGCGGCGATATCCACGGCAAGCTGGGCGTGCGCGCCGGTTCGACCGGCTGGATCAACTTCCAGGATGTGCGCGTGCCGCTCGAGAACCGCATCGGCGAGGAAGGCGAAGGATTCAAGATCACCATGTCAGCCTTCGACCACGGGCGTTATACGGTTGGTTCCGGCGCAACCGGCCTCCTCCGCGCCGCACTGGAGGCCAGCGTGAAATATTCACAGCAACGGACGACCTTCGGCAGGGCGATAAGCGAATACCAGTTAATTCAGGAAAAGATCGCCCGCATATCGCAGGATTATGAGATTGCCCGCCTGCTCCATCTCAAAGCCGGCTGGCTGCAAAACCAAGGCGAGCGTTGCACGCGCGAGATTTCATTTTGCAAGAAATTCGCCACCGAGGCCTCGTTCAAGGCCGCCGACGACGCCATCCAAATCCACGGCGCGTACGGCTTCAGCGACGAGTACGATGTGGAGCGCTATCTGCGCAACGCGCGCGGGGCGATCATCTACGAGGGCAGCTCGGAAATCCAGACGCTCATCCAGGCCGGTTACGCCCTCGGTCAGCGCGAAGACAAGCCGCTGAGGTGTGAGCTGCCCGCGTACGATGTGGAGGAGTGGCAAAAATAAACTTCAGTGTCAGTTTCCAGTCGTCAAACGATTTTGCCAATCCGCAATCTGCAATCTACAATCGCCAATCTGAAATCTGAAATCGAAAAGGAGGTTCCCTTGAAAATCGTAGTGTGTGTCAAACAAGTGCCCGACTCGGCGGCCAAGGTTGTCGTCGAGAACGGCAAAGTGACCTGGGGCGACGCCCCACTGGTCATCAACCCGTGGGATGAGTACGCGGTGGAAGCCGCGCTTCAACAAAAGGAAGCGCACGGCGGCACGGTCACGGCCATCACCATGGGCGGCGAGAGCGCCAAAGATGCCCTCAAGCACGCCCTGGCCATGGGCGCGGATGACGCCATTCTCATCTCTGACCCGGCGCTATCCAACCTGGATACCCAGGCCACGGCGCAGGTATTGTCCGCCGCCATCCAGAAAATCGGCGGCGTGGAGCTGGCTTTCTTTGGCCGCCAGGCGATTGACGGCGACGCCGGCCTCGTCCCGGCGCAGACCGCCCGCCTGCTCGACTGGCCGGCGCTCACGCTGGCGTCCACCATCAAAGTCGAGGGCGACAGCGTCCGCGTCGAGCGCGCCATCGAAGAAGGGCGGCAGGTCGTCACGGCCAAATTACCGGCCGTCTTCAGCCTGGTCAAGGATTTCGGCGAGCCGCGCTACCCCTCGTTCATGGGCATCCGCAAGGCCTCGCGCGCCGTGATCCCGGCCTGGTCGCTGGCCGAACTCTCCATTTCCGCGCCGGCGGCGGTCATCGCCTGGACGGAGATCACCAACCCGCCCAGCCGCGAGGTCAAATGCGACATTGTCACCGGCGGCAGTCCCGAAGAGATCGCCGAAGCGCTGGCAGATAAAATCCTGGCGGAGAAAGTCCTATGAACACCTTTGTTTACATTGACCATTTCAAGGGCAATGCCCTGCCGGCTTCCTGGGAAGCCCTCGGCGTGGCTAAGACACTCGGCACGGTCGCCGCGGTCATCTTCGGCTCCGGCATGGAAGCGCTGGCGAAAACCGCTTTCGAGTATGGCGCGGATGAAGTCCTGTTGGCGGATGACGTCTCCCTGGCCGATTACCGCGCCGAGGCCTTTGCCTCCACTCTGAGCGCCGCCGCAGCCTCGCGGACCCCGGACCTGCTCCTGTTCCCGACCACGACGCGCGGTCGCGAACTGGCCGCCATGGCCGCCATTGACCTGAAAACCGGCGTGATGGTGGATGTGATCGCGCTGGAGGCCAAAGACGGAAAGATCACCGTCACCCGCCCCATCTATGCCGGAAAACTGCTCACCAAAGAAACCTGCTCGTCCAAGCCGCAGATCATCACCCTGCGCGGGCGCGCCTTCCCCAAACCGGCGCAGCAGGCCGGCAAATCCGGCACGCTAACCAAAGTAGCTGCCGTAACCGGCGACTTCCCGACCAAAGTCGAGGGTTACGCTGAATCCGGCGGCGGCGTCAGTCTGACCGACGCAAGCGTCATCGTCTCCGGCGGGCGCGGCGTCTCGAACAACCCCGCGCTCACCCCGCCCGGCGGCCTGGACGAGAAACAGGCTGAAATCTGGAAGGCGCAGCAGGGCTTTGCGTTGGTCAAGGATCTGGCCTCTGCGCTCAATGCTGCCGTCGGCGCCTCGCGCGCCGCGGTGGACGCCGGATACGTCCCCTACACCCATCAGGTCGGGCAGACCGGCAAAGTCGTCTCGCCGGATTTGTATATCGCCTGCGGCATTTCGGGCGCGATACAACATCTGGCCGGGATGCGCACCAGCAAGCTGATTGTCGCCATCAACAAGGACGCCGAAGCGCCAATCTTCAAACTGGCGCGCTACGGCGTGGTCGGCGACATGTTCCAGGTTGTCCCCGCGCTGACTGCGGCGTTCAAGAAGAGATTGGGGAAATAACCCCCACCCACCCTCGTCACAGTTTGAGGGTAAGCAGGCGCTAAAATCTAACCGCGAAGCCGCGAAGCCGCGAAGAGCGCGAAGAGTTAATTATTTCTTTGCGTTCTTTGCGCCTTCGCGGTTCAGATTAGTAGGGCGTTCTCCAACGCCCGAAGTTGGCCGCCAGCGTAAGCCTGCCATGTAGTCCAGGGAGAACGCTGGCTAATCAAGGGGTTTGTTAACAACAAGCAAGATGTGCGTGAATCACCTGCTTCAGGATGATAAACACCAGAGCCGCCCAGGATCGAGCGGCTCTGTGTTTCCCATCTATCCTCCAACCAGCGCTGTCACAATCTGGTTTTGAATGGTGGTCAGTTCGGCTTCGGCATTTGTTGGGTTATTCCCAAGTTCTCTGATCCACGATCACAGCCTGTTCTTCCCCCCAATCTTCAGATGAGACGAACTCGACCCGCTCCACTTTGACGCGGCAGGCGGATTGGACAGCAGCGGAAAGGGTTTCGCTCAAAGCCGCGCGGTCGGCGGTTTCGTCGGTCAGCACCACGCGCAGCGTGAACTCATCGCGGTTTTCTGGGCGGGTCACGATGGCCTGGAAGCGCGCCACGCCGGGCGCCTGCCCAATGGCGAAACGCAACTGGTTGGGATGCACGAACATGCCGCGCACTTTCACCGCATCGCCCACGCGCCCGACCAAAATAATGGCACGCTCCCCCTGGCAGCTCTGGCCTGGAGCGGGGTCCACGTTTACCGCCAGGTCGCCCGTGCCCAGGCGGATCAAGGGATAGGTCTCGTTGAACGTGGTGACCACCACCTCGCCGACCTCCCCGGAGCCGACCGGCCCTCCCGTCTCAGGGTTGACAACCTGGACAATGGAGGTCTCGAGCAGGGGCATGAGCATACCGCCCTGCGTGTTGTAGGCCAGAAAGCCCAGTTCGGCCGTCCCGTAAGCGTTGGCGACTGTCAGATCGTATTTTTCCACAAAAGCCTGGCGCATCATCGGCGGCAGCGGCTCGGCGGAGACCAGCGCCTTGCGCAGGGAAAAGGCCTGGCGGAAGTCCAGTTTCATTTCTTCGGCCTTTTGGATCAAAGTCATCAGCCAGGAGGGAGTACCGACATATCCCGTTACCTTCAAGTCGAGCATCATTTTGATCTGCAAATCGGGGTTGCCCACCCCGGCGGGGATGACCGTTGCGCCCATATCCCGCAGAACCTGATCAACTGCCAGGCCGGTTGGGATGAGATGATAGCCAAAGGTATTGATGACCACATCCCCGGCGGCAAAACCAGCGATAGTGAACATCTCGCGGATGGTGTCCATGACCGCGCTCTCTCCCGCATGGGGTTCGTAGAGCGGGCCTGGGGAGAGAAAAATGTGCTGCAGAGCGCTGGGGGGCACGGCCAGGAATCCGCCGAAGGGCGGATTGGCGGCCTGCAGCGCGACCAGCCGGTCTTTACTGGTGACCGGGATTTTGTCCATATCCACCAGACTCTGGATGTCATCCGGGCTGAGTTTTGCCTCATCGAAAATGGCCTTTACCGCCGGCGCGTTTGTGTACGCGTGGCAGAGGATATGACGAAGTTTGTCGGCATGAGAAGTTATCATAGACGCGTCTCCTTTGCTTATGGCTTATGGCTGATGGCTATTACCATCTGCTATCCGCTATCCGCCACCTCACCCCAGCCCTCGTTTGCGACGCTTGTAGTTTGTGTTACAATTTGTGGCGGAGGTGAGTACTATGCAACTCGAACAGTATTTCGATTTTCTCGCGCCCGATGACATTCGCATCAAAGGGCATCGGATTGGCATAGAATCTGTGCTTTACGAATACCTGTTCCGCGAACAAAATCCTGAACAGATTCTCCGACGTTTTCCATCATTGACTTTGGAGCAGGTTTACGCGACTATTCTCTACTATCTTAGCAACCGCGAAAAAGTGAAAGCGTACATCAAAGATTGGCTTGAGTGGGGAGAGCGAATGAGAGCAGAACAAGATCGCAATCCACCGCCAGTTGTAGTCCGCTTGCGCGCATTGAAAGCAGAACAGCAAAAAGCACAGATGACAGCATGAGTGCTATCCGTTTCCTGCTCGACGAAAATGTTGACCCGCTCTACCGTAGCGAGTTGTTGCGACATGAGCCGTCCCTCATCGTTTGGAGAGTTGGAGACATTAGTGCGCCTCCAGACAGCACGCTTGACCCTGACATTCTGGTTTGGTGCGAAGAACGCTCGTTTCTCTTGGTAACGAACAACCGTAAATCTATGCCGCCTCATCTGAAAAATCACTTGGCACAAGGACGACACGTTCCTGGTATTCTCGTGATGAATCCCAAAATGAGTGTTGGCGAAATGATAGAAGAACTATTGCTCATCTGGGGCGCGTCAGAGGAAAAGGAATATCATGACCACATTTCCTTTTTGCCTGTGAGTTCTTGATGACGACACGCCATCCGCTATCCGCCATCCGCCGCCTCACCCCAACCATCGCTTGCGGCGCTTGTAGTGCTTGACGTCGCGATAACTCTTGCGCTCGCCGACCTGGGTCAGGCCAAGATAGAATTCCTTGATATCCTCGTTTTCCGCGAGTTGGGCTGAATCGCCATCCAAAACCACGCGCCCATTTTCCATCACGTAGGCATAATCGGCGATGCTCAAGGCAACACGGGCATTTTGTTCCACCAGCAAGATGGCAGTGCCCTCCTGCTCACTGATCTTTTTTATTTCTCGAAAGATCTCCTGAACGAGAAGCGGGGCCAGTCCCAGCGAGGGTTCGTCGAGCAGCATCAATTTGGGATGCGCCATCAGGCCGCGGCCAATGACCAGCATTTGTTGCTCGCCGCCGGACAGATAACCGCTGACGCGCTTGTGCAAGTCCTTGAGCCGCGGGAAGTAAGTGTAAACCTGTTCCAGGTCGCGCTGGCTGGCTGAGCGCGAGGAGGCCTGGCCGCGGGCAATCCCTCCCAGGAGCAGGTTCTCTTCCACGGTTAAATGCTTGAAGAGTCGCCGGCCTTCCAAAACCTGGAGGATCCCCAGTTGAACGATCTCCTCCGGGGAGAGGTGCTCGGTACGCCGGTCGTCGAATTCGATACTGCCGCGCGTCACTTCCCCCTCTTTGGCGTGAAGCAACCCAGAGATGGCGCACAGCGTAGTGGTTTTCCCGGCGCCGTTGGCGCCCAGCAGGGCAACGATTTTGCCGTCCGGCACTTCCAGGGAGACTCCCCGCAACACCTGGACGACATCGCTATAGATGACTTCGATATTATTTAGACGAAGCATGGTGAAGAGTTAGACAGGTAGACAAGTAGCAGGTAGCCAGGTAAACAGACTCTTTCGTTCTGGCTACCTGTCTACTTGTCCACAAAACCTATTTGGCAGGACGCAGATCGGGGGTCTCGGTCCAGTCCTGGATGACGATGAATCTGTCCGGTCCGCCCTGGATCATGCGGATCTGGGACATGTGCGGCGAACGGCTGCCGCCGGAGTAGTCCACCCGCATGACGCCGTTCAGCGGCTTGATCGGACTCAGAGCGATCAGCGCGTCGTGGACGGCCTCGCCGGTCAGGTTCTCATAACCCACCGTGTCAATGGCGGTTTTGATGGCCTGCACAGCCAGGTCAACGCCAGCCACCAACAGCAAGTAACCGACGTTATGCGCGCCGGCTGTTCGCGCGTTGGCCGCGAAGAGTTTCTCGGCGTATTGGATGCCAGGATTGTCGGCATCCGTCCACCACAGGTAGGGGAAGGGCGTGATCAACCCCACGCCGAAGGCCGGGTTGGCCAGGAAGGCGTAAGTGGCCAGGTCCATGCCCCAGTTATCGGCAGCCACGACGAACTGGTCGCGCTTTCCCAGTTCATTCAGGTCATTCAGAATGACTGCCGGGCCGAAAGCCAGGGTGTTGGTCCAGATAACATTGGCGCCCGCGGCTTCAGCGTTCAGGATGGCAGTGGTGGTGTCGGCGGTGGGGGAAGGAAGGTAAGTCTCTTCATGGACGATCTCGACGCCCAGTGTAGCCAGATATGCCCGGCTCTCAACGGTCAACCCGGCCTGACCGAAAGCGGTCGGCCAGGAGATGTAGGCCAGTTTGATCGTGTCGCCAGCAGTGGCCGGCTTGTAGGTCGCCCAGTTTTCGGACAGGAACTTCATCACCAGCCCAATCTGGTCGGGGTAGATGGGGCCGAGGCCGAAGGTGTAGCCAGAGCCTTCACCGTAGAAAGCCTTGCCGCTCAAGCCGGCAGTGATGTTGACGATCTTATCCTCGGCAAAGCGCGAGGCCAGGGCTTCGGCTTCACCCGAGCCATAGGTGATCATGAACAGCGCATTGGGGTCTTCGCTGGTGAAGCGGTCATAGGCGGCCACGGCATCGTCCACTTTACCGGCAGTGTCGGCGAATTTGATTTCCAGCATTGCGCCATAGATACCGCCAGCCTCGTTGACGGCTTTGACGGCATCCTCAGCCCCAAAGATGAGCGGCGCGGTGATGGCGGCTAACGGCCCCGAGAGGTCGCCGAAGTGGTACAGGGTGATAGTCTTGCCGGTCAGGTCCGGCGGGCCGGCAGGAGTCGGCACTTCGGTGGGCGGGACTGCAGTGGGCGGCGGCGGTGGTGGTGGCGGTGAGGTCGGGGTCGGGGTTGGCTTTGGCGCGCAGGCGCTCAAGATAAGCGAGGCAACCAGCAACAGGGCTGCCAAGGTAAACAGGGTCTTACGCATGGGTAACTCCTCCTTGTAGCAATTGAAACGAAAGACGGATATGGATACTTCTCTCTGAGTGGGTCGAGTACGATATGAATATTGGCGTGCCGTGAACCACCTCCTTTCAAAAGATGTCTTGGAGCCTTCCGAAGTCTCCCGAAGGCGTTTTCATTACCAAGATGCCTTGACCAAGATGCCTTGCAAAGACTTCGGAAGTCTAACATCAATGCGAAAATGGCCGCAGGCGCCAGGCGGCCTTGAACAACTTCCAGCGATGCGCCAGGCCGCGCGGCTCGAAGATCAGGAATAACATCAGGGTGAGGCCAAAGAACAACGGGCGCAGCGCCTGAACCGCCCCGGCCGCGGTGGCCGGAAAGATGGAAATAAAGAAAGGCCCGAACAGCGTTGCGCCTTCAGTGAGCATTTCAACCACAATAGAACCGAAGATCGGACCGAGGTTGGAGCCTAATCCTCCGATGACCAGCATGCCCATGAAGACCACCGAATCTGTCAGGTTGAAGGTTTCCGAGTTCAGGTGACGGATGTTGTGCGCCGCCAGCGACCCGGCGAGGCCGGCGTAGACCGCCGCCAGGAAAAAGGCCTGCAGCTTGTATTTAAAAGGGTTGACGCCCAGCAGTTCAGCCGCCAGATCGTGATCGCGCACCGCCACGAAAGCGCGCCCCAGGCGGGAGCGCGAGATGTTGTAGGCTACGATGGTGCAAAGGATGAGCACGGTCAGCGTGATGTAGATATAGCGTTGGGGTGTATCGAACCTAAGGCCGAACAGCACGGGAGACTGGACGTTCAATCCCTGCGCGCCGTTGAGTATCTTCGGAAAAGCGTTTCGGGTGAACCAAGGGATGATGAACTGCGCGGCCAGCGTAGCCATCGTCAGGTAAAAACCCTTTACCCGCAGGGAGGGCAGGCCAAAGAGCAGGCCGATCAGCCCGGCTCCCAGGGCGGCTATTGGCAGCGCGGCGAAGAATGACCATTCCAGGTAGTTGACCAGCAAAGCCGAGATATACCCCCCGGTGGTCATGAAAGCGGCCTGTCCGAGGGAGATCTGGCCGGTGTAGCCGGTCAGCAGGTTCAAACCCTGCACCGCGATGATGGAAATGGCAATGCGGTTGACCAGCGCCACCGTACTCTGGCTGGCATAGAAAGGCAGGCTGTACAAGGCCAGAATAAAGACAAACAACAATGCCCACTGCCATCGCTGCCGGATGGTGGCCATATCGTGAGCGTAACTGGTGTCGAACTCACCCGCGGGACGAAGAATAGCCATGGTTTATCTCTTCGAATTCCATCTCGACTTCTTCCATCTCATCCCAATAATCAGCCGCCGAGTGAGTATCTCAAAACTCTCCGGCCTCCTCTGCGCTGCTGAAATGTTCTGGAATGGAGTCTTTCTTACTTCTTGCCTTCTTGCCGCGTAGTACTTCTTCAACCTCGAAAGTGGTGGCATGATGTTTAATCTCGATCTTGGTGCAGTGAGAATCAACTACTTTGTGTAGTGATAGCGGCAAGAAATAATCACGAGGTCTGTTTTGGTCACGCCATAAACCAAACGGTGTTCGTCATTGATGCGCCGTGACCAATAGCCCGATAGGTCTGCCTTCAGAGGCTCGGGTTTTCCCAGTCCCTCAAAGGGTGTACGCAGTGTGCCCTTGATCAACTGGTTGATACGCTTCAACAACTGACGATCTTTCTCTTGAAACCACAGATAGTCCTGCCATGCGGATTCGGTAAAAACTAACCTCATGGCTCAATCAACTCACGTTCAACTATCTTTCCCAGTTGCGCCTCTGCAATAGACTGGCGGAGATGAGCCGCATTGGCTGGGTTAGACAAGAGATAGGCCGTTTCTTGCCATGCGTTGAACTCGTCTAAGGGTAAGAGAACGATCTGCTGACCTGTATCCGTGGTAATAATGGTTGGTTCAGCATTCGAAACAACCTTTGCAATCAGCAAGTCGAGATTGCGCTTTGCCTCATTAACTGTGACCACATTCATAGTTCACCTCATTTCAAAACCCGCATGGGTTTCACAGCATCCCTGCGAGGGTCCGATAGTCGGGCTAACTGATTATATCCTCTCTATCCGCTTTTGCCCAAAAAGCCCTTCTGGCCGGATGATCAACACGATCAGAAGCACGATATAAGGCATGATCTCGGCCGTATTGCGAGCCATAGGGACTTTGGAGACCGAGACGAGACCCTGAGAGAGGCCGATCAGCAAGCCGCCGACGATCGTGCCCGGAATTGATTCGAGGCCTCCCAATAGCACCACCGGGAAAGCCGCCAGCACGAACACTGACAGGCTGATATCCAGCCCGCTGGAAGTGGCCAGCAGCACACCGCCCGTGGTCGCCACCACACCGGCCAACGCCCATGAAATGCCAAAAATTCGGTGGATGCGCAGGCCAATGCTCTGGGCGAGTTCGTGATCCTCCGAGGCGCCGCGCATGGCCAATCCCATATTAGTAAAGCGGAAGAAGGCGCTGATCAGCAGCACACCCAGAATGGCAACAACGAATGACCAAACCAGGTTTTGCTTCAGAATAATAACGATCGGGTTGTCGTTAAAGACAAAAGGTGTGATGACCTTATACGGATTACCCACCGAAAAAATCTGGGGGAAGTTCCGCTGAACGCCGCCGAAGACCAGCAGGGCCAGCCCGTGTAGAAATTCGCTCAGACCTAATGTCATCAAAATGATGGACAGCAGAGGCTGGCCGGTCATCGGGCGCAAGGCCAGACGCTCGATTGCCAACCCGATCAAAGCGGAAAGAATGAGCGCAATAAGGATGGCCAGCCAGAGCGGTAATCCCCGTTCAACGGCGAACCACCAGGTGAACAGGGTGCCCAGAAGCAACATCTGTCCCTGGGCAAAGTTGAAGATGTAGGTGGACTTGAAGATCAACACCAGGCCAAGCGCGGTCAAGGCCAGCGGGCCGCTGGCCAGCAGGCCTGTCACGGCGAATTGCGGCAATAGTTGCCAGTTCATATCTGCGTGTCCTCCATCTCCATTGCAGCAACGCGCACCGAGGTCTCGACAACGCCCTCCCGTCCATCCCGGTATTTGACCGCGGCGCGCACCTGCACCTTATCGCCCTCAGTATACATGGTAGTGATCATATCTTCATATCGCTGGCTCAACAGGTTACGGCGTAGTTTGCGGGTGCGGGTCAACTCACCTTCGTCGGCATCGAACTCTTTGTGCAGTAAAACGAATTTATGGATGCGCGCCGGCGGCGGGAGAGCGCGGTTGACGCGCAGCACATCTTTACGGATCAGATCGTATACTTCCGGTTTCTGCGAAAGATCTACAAAAGTGGTGTAAGCCAGGCCCTGCTTTTCAGCCCAGCGGCCCACGTTCTCGAAATCTATGTTGACCAGGGCAGTCACAAAGGCTTTATCTTCTCCGCCGACGGTCATCACGTCCCGGATATAGGGGCTGAACTTGAGTTGACCTTCGAGGAACTGGGGCGAATACTTCTCGCCGCTTGCCAGGGTGATCATTTCCTTGACTCGATCCAAGTAGATCAGATGCCCATCCGTGTCCACATGACCGGCGTCGCCGGTGCGGAACCAGCGCTGTCCCTGCTCGTCGGTGTAAATGGCTGTCTGCGTATCCTCGGGATTCTTGTAGTATCCCTGAAAGACTGTTTCGCCGCTGACCAGGATCTCGCTGTTCTCCGCGATCTGGATGCGCTGCCCAGGAGATGGCAAACCGACCGTCTCGAAGCGCACGTCGTCCCCGATGTGAAGGGTGTGCACCTGCGCCTCGGTGGAGCCGTACAATTGTTTGATGTTCACTCCGATGGCGCGGAAGAAACGGATCACCTGGGGATTGAGGGCGGCTCCCGAGGAATAGGCCGATTTGACCCGCGTCAGTCCGATCTTATCCCGCAGCGGCTGGAAGAGGGCCACTCCTCCCAACGCATACAGGCAACGCCAGAGAATCCCAATCGGTTTTCGCTGTTCGTAGCGCAGGCTGGCAACCTTGTAGCCCACCGGTATGAAGATTTTATAAAGCAGGCGGTTGAGCCAGGAGGTCTCGGCGATCTTGACCTGCACCAGGCCCATCATGTTCTCCCACAGGCGGGCGCTGTAGAGCATGGCATGTGGCGTGATCTCACGGATATTCTCCTGCACCGTCTCCGGCGATTCGGGGAAGTTGACCACCATGCCGGTGCGCAGATGAACGGTCAGTCCCAGGACGTTCTCGGTGATCCAGGCTGGGGGCAGGAAGGACAGGTATTCATCGCTCTCCAGGCGGGGATCGGCCAGGTAAGCGCTATCGCAACCTCCGATCAGGTTTTTGTGGCTGATCATCGCCCCCTTGGGCAGACCGGTCGTGCCTGAGGTGTAGCAGAAAATCGCCAGGTCCTCACCACGCCCCTGTTGGATGGATTGATCGAAGAGTTGCGGTTGTTCTTCGTCCAGCGACTGCCCCATGGTCAGCAATTCCCTATAACTGATCAACCAGGGTTCTGCGTAGCTCCACAACCCTTTTTCATCCCAATAGATCACGCGGCGCACCTTTTGAAGCCGCTGGCGGATATCCAGCAGTTTGTCACATTGTTCCTGATCTTTGGCAAAAACAAAGATGGCATCCGAATGATCAACGATGAATTGAATCTCCTGCGGGGAGCTGTCGGTGAAGATGCCGACTGCCACGCCGCCCCCGGCCTGGATTGCCAATTGCGCCCAGAAATATTGGGGGTCGTTGTCACCGATGATGCAGACCTTATCACCACGCTTCAAGCCATGTTCGATCAAACCCAGGCTTAACTGCCGCACCTGTTCGTAGGATTGTTTCCAGGTATGGGAGCGCCAGATGCCCAAGGTCTTCTGGCGCATCGCCGCTTTACTATCGCCGTACTTTTCAAAGGCATGCCTCAGGATCTTCGGAAGCGTGTCGAGGTGATTCATCAGATGTCTGTCTTTCCCAGGTAAGCATTGATCACGACCTCGCTGTGACGGATCTCTTCCGGCGTCCCCTCAGCGATTTTGGAGCCGAAGTCCAGCACCACAACGCGGTCGGCGATGTCCATCACCAGTCCCATGTCATGTTCGATCAACACGGTGGTAATCCCGCGCCGCTCGTGGATATCCATAATGAAACGGGCCATATCTTCTTTTTCTTCCACGTTCATGCCGGTCATGGGTTCATCCAATAGAAGTAAACGCGGCTCCATGGCCAGCGCCCTGCCCAACTCCACCCGCTTGCGCAGGCCATGCGGCAGGGCGCCAACGGTAGCCTTGCGAATGTGCGCCATCTCCAGAAAATCAATGATCTCTTCGACAACATGGCGGTGGAGTATGTCTTCGCGATGGGCGCGCCCCCAATAAATGACGCTGTCGAGCATCCCGGTATGCATGTGAATATGACGCGCGGCCATCAGGTTATCTAGCGTGCTCAGGCCGGTGTAGAGCGCGGTCTGTTGAAAAGTGCGCGCGATGCCCAATTGGGCGATACGGTGGGGAGGCAGGCGCGTCAGTTCGTGTCCATCGAAGTGGATGCTGCCCTTGTCGGGATGGTAGAAATTGTTGAGACAATTCAGCAAGGAGGTCTTGCCTGCGCCATTGGGACCGATGATGGCCAGTATCTCCCCCTGGCGCGCTTCAAAACAGACATTGTTCAGGGCCAGAATACCCCCGAAGCTTAACGAGACATCTTGTACTCTAAGGTGAACATGATTGGTATTCATCGAGTATTGTCAGTTATGAGATTGATCTCGCTATGGAGTGGGTGCAAATGTATTAGAGAGATAATAGCATAAATTCGAACAAAGTCAAGCGAAATGAGTAGGAATTTAAAAAACTCACAGGGCTGAATCTGTCCAGCCCTGTGAAGTATTTGTGACCGTTGCGCGAGTTATCAGAGCAGCACAACGTTGGCGGCCTGCAGGCCCTTGGGGCCTTGCTCGATAGAGAACTCCACCTTCTGATTCTCCTCCAGGCGCTTGTAGCCATCCATTTGGACAACCGAGAAGTGGACGAAGACATCCTCGCCCTCTTCGCGGCCGATGAAACCATAGCCCTTGGTGGTATTGAACCACTTGACTGTGCCAATGTAACGATCTTCCATCTTTCTTTCTCCTACAGAATAATTTGACGCCCGGCGTCCTGGAAATCCAAGCGATGCCTGACCTTGATGGGCGCAAGATTATCACGGTTGAAAGAGAGTGTCAAGTGACAATACTACAATACTTATAGAGGTGGGATTTTCGCACGATCAGGCGCGGTTACTCGTGCTCTGGAAACATCGTTCCGAGGTACCCCTCCCCGGCCATTTGCAAATACATCCCCTTGACTGTCTCTTCCAGCAAATCCTTCAGGCGATGCCGCTCCATGCCCAGGGCATTTAAGGGGTTGTAAGCGATAGCCTTCCCAACCATCACCTTGCCGGATTCATGTACGGCGACAGGATAAAAGGCCAGGCGCTTTCCGGTTCGCTCGTAAAACATCTCTCCCAGCCTGAAGACGGTCTTTTGAAAGGGATACATCTTGACGGATGTGTCCGATCCCACGTCTGAATACTCAGGAAATACCAGCAGACATTTCCCTTCCAGGAGCAGGGACAGGCTCATCTTCAAGGTATCATACACCCGTTCCTGCCCTCCCATATAGGCGGGAATGCAGCCAAGCCCCTTCAACATGGGCACGGTGATCTTGGAAAGGAATTTCGAAAAGCTCCGGCTGAATGGGAGTTTAAGTTTTAGACGCGGCTCAACGAAATCCAACCTCAAGTACTCCGGCGCCAATTCTTTATCAACCATATCCCCGACCGCCCAGGGATACAACTGAAGCGGGATCGAGCACACGACTGCGATCGGGCCGCTCGGCCCGAGGTGATTGGCGATGAACACCGCCGGACCTTCCTGCGGAAGGTTTTCCTCGCCGATGAGTTCACCGCTCCACAAGAAAAGATCCAGCGCGCCGGTCAGGAGATGATAGAAGAGGTATTTCATGTTTTCTGCCCTCCGCTATCCAATCATCAACCTCGGCCTATACTGCAGCGCCTCTGCCAGGTGCGTGGATTGGATCGTTTCGCTCCCCGCCAGGTCGGCAATCGTGCGCGCCAGCTTGAGCACGCGATGATAACCACGCGCCGAGAGCTGCAATTGGCTCATGGCAGCCTTGATCAAACTCTCCCCGGCTTCGTCCAGTTTACAGAATTTGCGCATCTCCCCCACACGCATATCCGCGTTACAGGTGATATCGGAGTGCTTTTCCGAAGGCAGGCCCTTACAGGGTGCTTCGCGAAGACTTCGGACTCCAAAGCGGGCGCGCTGGCGCTCTCTGGCAACCTCCACCCGCTTGCGGATATCGCCGGACGATTCGCCCAGCCGTTCGCTGGAGAGTTTTTCGTACTCGACGCGCGGCACTTCGATGTGGATGTCAATCCGATCCAGCAACGGGCCAGAGATGCGTTTCTGGTATTTCGTCACCACCATCGAGGAGCAAGTGCAGGGCTTCACTGAATCGTTGTAAAAACCGCAAGGGCAGGGGTTCATCGCCGCGACCAGTTGGAAATTGGCCGGGAAAGTGAGCGATCCCTGGGCGCGGCTGATGGTCACGATTTTATCTTCGATTGGCTGGCGCAAGACCTCCAAGACGCGCATCCCAAATTCGGGCAATTCATCCAAGAATAGGACGCCGCGATGCGCCAGAGAGATTTCTCCCGGATGCGGCCAGTTCCCCCCGCCAACCAGACCGGCGTGGCTGATGGTGTGATGCGGGGCGCGGAAGGGCCGCTGGCGGATCATCGGCAAATCCGGCGGCAATTGATCGGCCACCGAGTAGATGCGGGTCACGTCCAGCGCTTCGTCAATATTCATGACCGGCATGATGCCTGGCATGGCGCGCGCCAGCAGGGTCTTACCCGCGCCGGGCGGACCGATCATCAAGACATTGTGATTCCCGGCCGCGGCCACCTCCAGGGCACGCTTGACATGCTCCTGGCCTTTGATATCCCGAAAATCCGTCTGTGTGACCGCGGCTAACCATTCCACCTCGACCGGCGGATATGGGTCGAGGGGTTTGCGTCCGTTCAGATGATTGTATAAAGCGGCCAGCGAGGCGACGGGGATGACTTCCAGATCGGGGATGAGGGCGGCTTCGGGCGCGTCCACTTCGGGGACGACGATGCGCTTGAACCCGATCTGGCGGGCGGTGGCAGCCATCGGCAGCACGCCGCGCGCGTGGCGCACAGCCCCATCCAGGGATAGCTCGCCGATGAACATCGTCCCATCCACCGCATCGTAAGGAAGGAAACCGCTATAGATGAGCACGCCCACGGCAATCGGCAAGTCGTAGGCCGGCCCCTCTTTTCGCACCGCAGCCGGGGCCAGGTTCACGACGATGCGTTTGCGGGGATAGGGGATGCCGGCGTTCTTGACCGCCGCCTGCACCCGCTCACGAGACTCCTGCACAGCCGCGTCCGGCAGGCCGACGATGGTCATACCGGGCAGACCCTGTCCGGTATCCACCTCGACTTCGACGACCACACCTTCGAGTCCGATCACTGCGCAGGAAAAAACGCGGGCAAGCATGGTGTAAGTTTAGACGAGGGTGGGACAAAAGTCAACGCCCACAATGCGAAAGGATGAAGGATGAAGGCGGAAGGATGAAGCACACCTCGCCCCATTTTATCATCCTTCATCTCTACGACAGGCTCATGGCCAGCCTTCTGCCTTCCGCCTTCTAGAGTCCCGCCGAGCGGGATTGTTTGTTTCTTACTTGTATGCGTGAGTCCACTGCAAAAAGCCATTTTCACCACCAAGACACAAAGGTTCTTAGTCATGCAGCTTCGTGACTTTGTGACTTCGTGGTAAAGCCCTTTTTGCAGTACAGTCATACATGAAATTCGAGGAGATGTCATTCGGAAATTACCGGCCAAAACAAGGTTTGACAAAACTCCGTTTATTCGCTATGCTTAAGATAACGAAAGGTAACTGATGAAACGGGACGATGTGCTTCGCATTCTCCAAGAACAGCGCAAAGAACTGGCAGAACGCTACAAGGTAGCGTCTCTCTCACTGTTTGGTTCGGCGGCGCGAGACGAAACCCATGCTGGTAGCGATGTGGATCTATTGGTTGAATTCAGCCAGCCAGTAGGTTTATTCCTATTCATCGAACTCCAGCAGCGATTGGAGTCCCTGCTGGGTTGCAAGGTGGACCTGGGCACGCCGCGCTCGCTCAAACCGCGCCTCAAAGAGCAGGTTTTGCAGGAGGCTATCCGTGTCGCCTAGAACCTGGCAGGAACGCATCGAAGACATCTTGACTTGCGCTCGAAATGTGCAGGATTTTACTACGGGCATGACCTTCGAGTCTTTCCTGGATGATCCCCGGACGATACGTGCTGTAGCATTTGAGTTCACCACTATCGGTGAAGCTGCACACGCCATCCCACTAGAAATTCAGGAACGCCATCAGGAAGTACCTTGGGGAAAAATGCAGGGAATAAGAAACGTTCTGGTGCATGAGTATTTCCGTCTTGACGAGGAAATCCTCTGGAAAGCCAGCCAGGAAGACATTCCACCGTTGATAGCCGCGCTGGAAAAGATCATCGCCTCAGGCAAATAAGCCAGAGCAATAAGCTGAAGTAAACGCAGCCCCCAAGATTCGAGACCTTTGGGGGCTTTTGTGTTGGGGAAAGACACATTTTCGAATCACTCAAAGCAGCTTTTTAGGGAAAATGCAGCAATCGGTCATTCCCGGCATCACTGACCCACACGCCGCCAGCGGAATCCACAGCCAGCCCAACCGGCAGGCCAAAGCCATTGATATCAGAACTGCAATAGCCCCAGGCGCGCACGATTTGACCGCCCGCTGTGAACTCCAGCACGCGGCAGGCCTGCGGGTCAGTGACATAGACGTGTTCCTGCGCATCAACAGCGATGAAGGGCTTATTCTCCAGCGACTGCCCATACCAGCCGCTGACTTGCCATTCGGCCACCGGCGTATAGTTCAGGCCGGAGGCATCCGGGGCAAAAACCTGCACGCGCTGGTTCCAGGTATCGGCGACATATACATTGCCATCTGCATCCACGGCGATGCCGACCGGCTCATCGAACTGACCCGGCCCCAGCCCCGCGCCGCCAAACTGGGTCAGATAGCCCCCCTCCGCGTCGAAGACGACGACGCGCTTGTTACCGCTATCCACCACGAAGACCCGCCCGTACGCATCCACGACAATGCCGCGCGGGCCGTAGAACGTATCCGGCTCCTCCGCCGGGCCGAAGGTCTGCCAGATGGATAGGAAGCCTCCATCCGTCGTAAATTTCTGAATGCGGTGATTCCAGGTATCCGCCACGTAGACCATCCCGTCCGGGGCGACGGCCACACCCCACGGCTCGTTGAACTTGCCGCCGGGGACATCCCCTTGCGCAGCGTCACCAAACTGACCCCAGACGTGGAACACCTCCCCACTCGGGCTGAGGCGCTGGATGCGATGGTTGAGCGAATCAGCCACGTACAGGCTGCCATCCGGAGCAATGGCGATCGCGCGTGGCGACTGGAACTGGCCGGCGCTGGGACCGGCCGCGCCGATCACCTGATCCGGTGTGAGCAGCACGGTCACGTTGGCGTAGGGATCTGCGACGACTGCTTCCTGCGCTGTCAGTCCATGCGGCCAGATCTGAGCGGCGATGTCCTTGCGGAGGTAGGCGCGCATCCGCTCGACAGTGTTCCAATTGGTCAGGGTAAAGGCATCGCTCTGCTTCAGCGCGGCGTATTGGGTGTAATCGCGGTTGAACCAGATTTGCCAGATGGCGCTGCGCACGTACGGGTCGCTGAAGAACGGGCGGAGGTGACCCCAAACGCGGAGCAGGTATCCATCCAGTCTCAGCGGCGGCGCGTCCAGCCTCAGGTCCCGGCGGTGTTCGTTTTCGATCCAATCCCATTTCAGATTCCAGTAATCCTGGTTCGGCCACCACATGCGGTTGTAGTCAAAGGCCAGGTAGTTATCCCGCAGCACTGGGACGATTTTGTCATAACTGGCAGAACTGACCACGATAAGCGTGGCGCGGCGCAGGTCGTTGGTCGGGTTAACGTCGAAGTCAATCCGCTTGGGGTAGCGGCGCAGGTACCACCAGTAAGGATAGCGAACGTTGTTATCATAGGCGACGACGATATCCAGCCCGCCGGTCGTGCGCCGCGAAATTTCCTCGATCTCGCCCAACAGCAGTTTCGGGTCGGGGGCAGCATGGGCGTAAACAAGATACTCGAAGGAATTGTCGTAGTTGATATAGGCCGCCCGAAAGGAAGCCCGGAAAGTCAAGACGGCCAGGATGCCCATGCCAGTCAGAATCACCACCCTCAAATCCTGTTTCCAATTCCAGCTCGCGCGGCTCCATGCGCTTGTCTCGAGCAGCCAGCCGATAGCCCAGGCGGCTGCCAGGATGAGCGGCAGGGCGATGTGGATCGTCAGCCAGGGCATTTTCTCGCCGGCGATGGTGAACGCGGCCAGGTTGCTCAACGCCCAGTAGATAATGAGGAGCAGCGTTGGAACCCGCTGTTCAGTGGAAGCGTCCGCCTGCACCGCCAGGCCTTCGGCAGGTAAAAAGGGTTGAGCGGGTTGCGCCTGCCACAGTCGTTTGCGAAATGCGATGACGACCGCGGCGAATGTTCCCAGCGCGGGTAAAAATTCATACAAAGGTATCTGGAACAAACCATAGTAGAACCAGGGCTGCCCGCCCCGGTTTACCGTTTGCTGTTCCAGCCAATAACTCAGCGCCCCCATGAAACCGCCTGCCAGTCCTTCGGGATTGGTGAAGAAGGTCGTGTAGAGGATGGCAAAAATGCCATAGAACAGAATGGCGAGCCGCGGCCATGCCCGCCGCTTCCACCACAGGCCAAGCAGCACCGCAATGACCATCAGCAGGCCGATGGCGATCACCGCGCGCCAGATGCCGGCCGGGGAATAATCCAATGGATTGAAACCGGCCAGCTTGAGCGGGATCCCAGCCAGTAGCGGCAGGATCAGCGTGCCGAGCAGCATGAGCAAATCGAAGGCGCGTTCGGAGCGGATGCCCCCCCATCCAAGCCCACGCACCAACGCGATCCCGGCCGTGATCCCCGCCAATAACCCACCCAATCCCAGGGCGGCTACATAAGTCAGCAAGGTAGAGGCGAGAGGCTTCCCGGTCAAATAAAGGCCGGCCGCCGCAGCCAGCAGCGTGGACATGGCGCTCAAGGCGAGCAAAAAGGCTGGCCGGTATTTCGGGGACGGCCATTCCCGCCGCGCGATGCGGTACAGGAAATAGACCGCCAGGAAGATCAATTGCCCGGCGGCGAATATGTATGAGGTGGCTTTATCGGTGAAGTGCAGCGCGTTGACCAGGGTGAACAGGATCAGGGTGCGCGAATCGCCGCGTTCCAGGTAACGCAAGATGGTGTAAATGGTCAGCAAGCCCCACAAGACGATAAAAATCTCGTTGCGGGCGTAACGCCCGTAGAAAAGCATATAGGGCGAGATCAAGAGCAGCGCGCCAGCCGCCAGCGCCCCGGCGCGCCCCAGGTAAGGCCGGAATGCGGTCAGCGCCAGGCCGATGGTCGCCAGGCTGAAAAGAGCGGCCGGGATGCGCGCGGTAAAATCGCTATCCCCGAACAAGGCAAAAGACAAGGCGATAAGGTGGAACTGCAGCGGCCCATGACTCAAGGGGTCGTAACGGTAGCCGCGAGCCTGATACAGATCGTAGGAAGGGACAAAATGATTGATCTCGTCGTGGCTGGCCGTGCGCGCCCCCAGGTCATAGAAACGGGTGACGACCGCCAGGACGAGGAGAATGACCGTCAGCAGGGTTGCGGTATTCCAGCGTATCCCGCTGAGGGGAAAGTCCAGCCAACTTCTGCGCTTTTCAATAGGAGTTTCGGTCATAGAAGTCTGTCTTTTTCCCACCGCGCATACACCGCGCTGGAAAGCAGCCTCCCGGCGCTTGTCTCCTGCGTGACCAACTCGCCGCAGTCCAGCTTGCCCCCAAAGCCTTTCATCATCTCATCCAAAGCGGAGTAAAGATGCAGCGCCGAAGTTTTGACAGCATAGACCGTCAGCGCGACAAAGAGCGGTTTTTCACTCAGCACTCCCCGGCAGGCAGCCAGCAATTCGGGCAGCGACTTGAATACTTCCCACACCTCCCCCCTCGGCCCGCGCCCGAATTTGGGCGGGTCGAGCAAAATTCCATCGTATTTCACCCCGCGCCGCGCCTCGCGCTGGACGAATTTCAAGGCATCCTCCACGATCCAGCGGATGGGCTTATCCGCGAGGCCCGATAATGCCTGATTCTCGCGCGCCCAGGTGATTGCCTTCTTCGAGGCGTCCACGTGCGTGACCTTCGCCCCGGCCGCCGCGGCTGCCAGCGTCGCCAGGCCGGTGTAACCGAAGAGATTAAGAACATTAACCGCAGAGAACGCCAAGTCCGCAGAGTTTTTACTGTGTGTTTTTTCTCTGCGGTTTAAAATCAATCTACTGCACCAGTCCCAGTGCGCTGCGCCTTCGGGGAAAACGCCCAGGTGCCGCCCGGGCGTGGTCTGCGCCCAGAAGCGAAGCCCCCCTCTCCCTGCGGGAGACCCCCTGACGGGGGCAGGTGGGCTGGGGGTGAGGGCGTATCGCATTTCCCATTTCTCAGCAACTTTTTTCCTGAACTGCCAATGCCCCCCGCTCTCCTCCCCGCTCGGTTGGAAGATGGCGTGCGCCGCCTCCCAGCGCGCGGGCGGCAGGTGTTTGTCCCACAATGCCTGCACTTCCGGACGAATGAAAATATATTCGCCGAAACGCTCCAGCTTCTGGCCTTTCCCGCTATCCAGAAGTTCGTAGTCACTCCAATTTGGAGAGCCAAGAAGGTTTATGGCCGGAAATGTCATTTTTCTTATCGTCGAGGGCATCAGGTCTTTTTTGACCCCTTGACATACGGTCAAAATTGCTACTTGCAATTTAACCCCACATTGTGCTAAAATAAAAGCATCTGTGGGACGAAATGGGACGATATGGGACGCCAGACGATTCTGGCGTTCGCTCGTTATAGGAGCAAGTAGAACAAATGTTTCTCGGTCGGTATTGCCATTCTTTCGATGATAGGTTTCGCCTGACAGTTCCGTCACGCTATCGTGAACTGTTGAACGATGGCGCTTACGTCATTCGGGGACTGGATCGCAACCTGATGGTACTGACCCCGTCCGCTTTCGAGGTCATTTATCAGCGTGTCATGTCCATGAATATTACCGATCCGGCCGCCCGCCTCTTGCGCCGGCGAATCCTCGGCGATGCTTTCCAACTGGAAATGGATAAAGCCGGGCGCGTCTTGATCCCTCAGGATTTGCGGGATGGCGCGGATTTGGAGACCGAGGTAGTGCTTGTCGGTCAGGGTGATTACTTCGAAGTCTGGGCGCCAGCCCACTGGCAGGCGCAAGAAACGCAAATGAACGATGCCGAGACCAACGCCCAACGCTTCAGCATGTTAGACCTCTCCACTCGCCGAGATGGCTGAAGCGCACCAACCTGTTCTTTACCATGCCATTATACTCGCTTTGCACCCACAAAGCGGAGGACGTTACGTGGACGGGACGCTTGGCGCAGGCGGGCACGCCGCCGGGATCTTAGCCGCCAGCTCGCCAGATGGCCTTTTGCTCGGCCTGGAAGTAGACCCACAGGCGCTCGAAATAGCCCGCCAACGACTCGCTCCCTTCGGGGAGCGTGTCTGTCTGATACGCGCCTCGTACACGACCCTCAGCAATCAACTGGCAGCCCTGGATTGGCCCGCCGTGGATGGCATCCTGCTTGACCTGGGTGCCTCCTCAATGCAGTTCGATACCCCGGCGCGAGGTTTTTCCTTCCAGAGCGATGGGCCGCTCGATATGCGCTTTGACCCATCGAATCCTCTCACCGCCGCTGAACTGGTCAACAACCTGCCCGAAGCCGAACTGGCCGACCTGATCTATCGCTACGGGGAGGAACCCACAGCACGACGCATTGCGCAGGCCATCCTCCGCTCCCGCCCGGTAAGCAGCACCCAGGCGCTGGCCGAAATCATCGTCAGAGCCAGCCGCGGGAAGCGCGGCCACATCCACCCCGCCACACGGACATTCCAGGCGCTGCGGATTGCCGTCAACCAGGAACTCCAGTCCATCGAAGACGCCCTCCCCCAGGCAATACGGGCGCTCGGGCCAGGCGGCAGGCTGGCAATCATCGCCTTCCATTCGTTGGAGGATCGCCTGGTGAAGGAGTTTTTCCGCCGTGAAAGCCGGGATTGCATTTGCCCCCCGCGCCAGCCGGTCTGCACCTGTGGGCACAAAGCCAGTATCCGCGAGATCACCCGCCGGCCAATACAAGCGGCGATCGAAGAAATCCAACGCAACCCGCGGGCACGCAGTGCCAAGTTGAGAGTAGCAGAGAAGTTAGATGAATAATGTCTCCCAATTCGTCCAGAAATATAGACAGGCTTCATGGCGCGTTCAGCTCCAGTGGCTTGTCTTGTTTATGGCCGGGCTGGTCGTAATTGCAATGGTGGCTGGTCTCTACCTCAGTGTTTCGATTCGTGCGACGCAGGCCGGGCGCGAGATCCAAGCCCTCAAGAAAGACATTCTCATCGGACAGCGGATGAATGCCGATCTGGCCCTAAACCTGGCCAGGCTGACTTCATCCCAGGCAATGAAATCGCGCGCACTGGCGCTGGGTTTTAAACCGCTGGAACCGGAGCAAATTACTTACGTGGCAGTGGCTGGTTACACGCCCCCAACAGCCATCAATCTGGCTCGTCTGAAAACTCCACAGCTCGCCCCCATCATCCTTCCGGAATATTCACTCTCACTCTTTGAGTGGTTTGCCGATATGCTGCAGTCCACTCCCCCGACCTCGAGTTGGCAGCCATGAAAAATCCGCACACCTGGCGCTACCTGACGATACAATTTATGCTCGCCGTTTTTGGATTCAGCATCCTCCTCCAGATCGTTCGCGTCCAGAACAGCGCAGAGGTAAAAGACATCCTGGTCGCCTCCGGCATGTTCGAGGGCCAGAGCGTAACGTATTACCCATCGCGGGGTGAAATTTACGACCGCAGCGGCCACCTGCTCGCCGGGAACGAGACTGTCTACGAAGTCGGCCTGGATTTGAATGTGATGAAAGACTTGAACCCCAGTAATCTGGCCGCATTCCAGAACAACATTGCCTTGGCTGCACAGCTATATCTCGACATGACTTACCGCGAGGCACTCGAGAAGATGATGAACCCGCCCGAGGGCGCGGTTTACATCGTCATTGCCGATTTCGTGCCGGCTGAAAAAGCCGAGAAACTTATCAAGCTACGCGATGATTCGGTCTACAATCCGATCGGTCAAAACCTGAACGGGATGCACTTCAAAGAGCGTCTCCAGCGCAGCTACACGGAATACAGCCTGGCCTCCAACCTGATCGGGGTCGTCCCGCCACAGGATGAGCGCGGTCATTCCGGCGTCGAAGAGAAACACAACAACCTGCTGGCTGGCACCCCACTGACAGTCTGGGTGCCGGCTAACCCAATACTGGCGCGGGAATTGACCGATGTTCCCGCCGGCGCGACATTGATACTGACCATCCTGCGGGATGTACAGGCTGCCACCGAAGAGATACTCGACGCGGCGATCACAAATACCGGCGCAGAATCCGGCAGCATTGTCATCATGGACCCGAAGACGGGCGAAATCCTGGCAATGGCAACCTCACCACGTCCGAATTTGAACGATTTCGCCAACTATGGTAATACCTTATCCAGCGAGCATCCCCTCAACCCGGCGATCAGTAAACCTTACGAACCCGGCTCAGTCTACAAAATCTTTACCATGGCCGCCGCGCTGGAAAAAGGCGTGGTGAAACCAGAGGATACTTACTGGGATCACGGCATCATCATCATCAGCGAGGTGCCAATCCACAACTGGAATGATACCGTCTGGGGCTTACAGGATATGGTCGGTTGTCTGCGGCACTCAATCAACACTTGCCTGGTTTGGGTAGCCTCCCAATTGGGCAAGGAGGACTTTTATAGCTTCATGCAGAAGTTTGGCTTCGGTCATACCACCGGAATTGACCTGGCCGACGAAGTTTCCGGCTATCTGAAATTTCCCGGCGACCAGCTCTGGCATCCGCTTGATCTGGGCACCAACGCCTTCGGGCAGGGTGTCTCTGTAACGCCTATTCAGATGGTCATGGCGGCTTCTTCCTTCGCCAATGGCGGCAGGATGGTTTACCCTCACGTGCTATATGCCTCTGTGCAAGACGGCCAGCAGCATAACACCTCCCCCCAGGTGGTCGGCTCACCCATTTCCGCCGCCACCGCTCACACGCTGAACGAGATGTTAGCCATCTCGTTGGAGGCAGAAGGCTCCAAAGCGGTTGTGCCCGGCTATCGCCTCGCCGGGAAGACCGGCACGGCGGAAATCCCAACCACCGGCGGCTATCTCGACAGCGTGACCAATGCCTCGTTCATCGGTTGGGGGCCGCTGGACGATCCGCAATTCATGGTTTATGTCTGGCTTGAAAAACCAAAATCATCCCTCTGGGGATCCGAGGTTGCCGCGCCGGTCTTCAAGCAAGTGGTCGAGAGACTGGTGGTGCTATTGCGAATCCCACCGGATAACGTTCGCCTTCAATTAGCAGGACAGTGAGGATAGCGTGCTGACTCTGGCCGACGTAATCGAAGCCCTGACGAGCACCCGCCCCGAGATGTCCACCCCGGTCATCACCGAGGCGACAGTCGATTCCAGGCAGGTCATCCCCGGAGCGTTGTTCGTCGCCATTCCCGGTGAACGCGTGGATGGGCATGACTTCGTCGCCGAATCCTTTCAGCGCGGGGCTTCTTTTGCGTTCATCCAGCGCGACCTCGCCGATCCCCTGCCAACCCTCGATTTGCGCTCCGGTTTCTCCGCCGGATCAACCGAATCGCTCGCCTCGCTGACTCGCACCCCCCTCTGCCTGCGGGTCGAAAATTCGCTCGCGGCCCTGCAGCAGGTTGCTCATTTCTGGCGGCGCAAACTGGAGCTGCGCGTGATCGGCATCACCGGAAGCGTGGGAAAATCCACGACCAAAGAGGTGGTCGCCGAGGTGCTCAGTCAACGCTATCGCACCCTGAAAAGCCCGGGCAACCTGAACAATGAGATTGGCCTGCCGCTCACCATCCTGAAACTTGGAGCAGGTCATGAGCGCGCCGTGCTGGAGATGGGTTTCTACGTCCCCGGCGAGATTGCTTTCTTGTGCGACATCGCCCTGCCCCAGATCGGCGTGGTGACCAATATCGGCACCGTCCACGCCGAGCGCGCCGGGTCACAGGAAGCCATCGCTCGCGGCAAATCCGAACTGGTGCAGTCACTGCCGGCCGCGCCAGACGGGGTTGCCATCCTGAATTACGATGACCCCTGGGTGCGCTCGATGGCCGAAAAGACGAAGGCGCGTGTTTTCTACTACGGGCTGGATCCAGAAGCAGAGTTGTGGGCAGATGAAGTGGAAGGCCTGGGGCTGGAAGGTATCCGCTTCCGCTTGCATTACCACAGCGAGGTTCTCCACTTGCGCGTGCCGATGATCGGCCAACATTCGGTGCATACCGCCCTGCGGGCGGCGGCTGTTGGCCTGGTAGATGGGCTGACCTGGCAGGAGATCGTCAGCGGGCTTCGTTCCGGGCATACGCAATTGCGCCTGGTGGCAGTGCGTGGCCAAAACGGCGCCCTGCTGCTGGACGATACTTACAACGCCTCGCCCGAATCCACCCTGGCAGCGCTCAACCTGCTCTCCGAACTGGAGGGTCGTAAAGTGGCTGTGCTGGGTGACATGCTCGAGCTTGGCCAATACGAGCAGCAGGGGCATGAGATGGTCGGCGTGCGGGCAGCCAGGGTGGCCGAGGTGCTGGTCACAGTGGGCGAGCGCGGACGGATGATCGCTGCCGCGGCGCGGCGGGCAGGCCTGAGGTCCGATAAAGTCGTCGAGTTCGAGAACAACGATCCGGCCATCGAGTGGCTGCGCAAGCATCTCAACGCAAAAGACGTGGTTCTGATCAAAGGCTCACACGGCATCCGCATGGATCGAATCGTGGCCGCGCTGGAGGTCAAGCATGAATGAAACCACGATGGCGCTAAGCCTGGCCGGGTTGAGCTTTATGATGACCGTTATCTGGGGCGGCCCCCTGCTGCGCGTCCTGCGGCACTTCAAGATTGGCAAACTGATCCGCGTGGAAGAGCCGACCAGTCACTATGTCAAGATGGGCACGCCCACCATGGGCGGGGTGATGATCATCATCCCGGTCGCAATTGTGACCATTTTGCTCAACGCAGTCGCGCTGGTCGGGATGAGATTGCTCGGGCGCTCCGTGCTGGTTCCGCTGGTGGCAATGATCGCTTACGCCGTCCTGGGCGCGATAGACGATTGGGAAGGCATCCACGGCAAACGCAAGGGCGAAGGGATGCGCATTCGCACGAAATTCGTCGCCCAGGTGGTTCTGGCCATCGGGCTGGCATGGGTGCTCAAATACATGCTCGAGGTGCCAGATGTAATCTTGCCGGGCATCCCGTTCACGCTCGACTTGGGCATCTGGTACATCCCCATCGCGGCCTTCATCATCGTCAGCCTATCCAACGCCGTCAACTTCACCGATGGCCTGGACGGGCTGGCCGGGCTGATCGCAGCCACCGCATTCACGGTTTACGGCGGCATCGCCCTGATGCAGGGCCAGGTTTTCATCGCCCGTTTCTGCTTCACGATGGTCGGCGCGCTATTCGGGTTCTTGTGGTTCAACGTTCACCCGGCCGAACTCATCATGGGCGATACCGGTTCCCTCTCGTTAGGCGCAACGCTGGCGGTCGTCTCACTGATGACCGGCCATTGGGCGTTGCTACCCTTGATTGCCATCATCCCGGTGAGTGAAGCCGTCAGCGTCGTCATCCAGATCGCCTTTTTCAAACTGACCCACGGACGGCGCTTTTTCAAGATGGCGCCTGTGCATCTGCACTTCGAACTGCTTGGCTGGAGCGAGACGCAGATTGTGCAACGCTTTTGGTTGATCGGTTTGCTCGGAGCGATGCTCGGCATCGGGCTGGCGTTGGTATGAATAATACGTGAAACGTAAAACGTAAAATGTAAAATGCAATGGTCTTACGTTTTACGGAATACGATTACGACAAGGGCTTGAAGACGACTGGTGAAATGAAGACTAACTGGAGAGGCAAGCGTGTACTGATAGTGGGCGGTGGCCGCCAGGGGCAGGCAGCCGCGCGCTACCTGGCGTGTCACGGCGCACGCGTGACCCTCAACGACCAGCGCCCCAGCGAAGAGATGCGCGTTGCCCAGTCTGCGCTTGCCGACCTGCCCGTAAGCTGGGTGTTGGGCGGACATCCGCTCGAGCTGCTCGACGAGACGGATGTGGTCTGTCTCTCCGGCGGCGTACCGCTCACCAATCCCATCGTGAGCCAGGCGCTGAAGCGCGGCATTCAACTGACCAATGACACGCAGATATTCATGGAAATCGTCCCCTGCCCAACCATTGGGATTACCGGCTCAGCTGGCAAGACAACGACGACAACGTTGGTGGGTCGCATGGCGAGCGAGGCAAAAGATGAAATCAGAAAGCTTGCCCTGAGCGAAGTCGAAGGGATGAAAGATGAAGAAAAAGCAGATTCATCTTTCATCTTTCATCCTTCCGCTTTCGTCGGCGGCAACATCGGCGACCCGTTGCTCAACTACGTGGACGAGATGCAGCCGGGCGATCTCGCCATCCTGGAGATTTCAAGTTTCCAATTGGAACAGATGACCATCTCACCCAATATCGCCGCCATCCTGAACATCACGCCCAACCACCTCGACCGGCATGCGACGATGGCAGCCTATACCGCCGCCAAGGCGCGCATCCTCGAATTCCAGAGCGCTCAGGATACGGCAATTTTGGGCCGGGATGACCCCGGCGCTTGGGATCTGCGCCACAAGGTCCGCGGCCGCCTGTATTCCTTTGGTTTCAGCCCGATGCCAGAAGGCGGCCAAGGGACATTTTTGCGCCAGGGCATGATCCACCTGCGCACGCAAGATGAGGAGACCGCCTTGCTGGCCGAGTCGTCCGTCAAATTGCGCGGCGACCACAACCGGCTGAACGTCCTGGCGGCCTGCGCACTCGCCTGCGCGGCCGGATTACCGCTCGAAGCGATCCGAGCCGGCATCCAGGATTTCCACGGCGTGGCGCACCGGCTGGAACTGGTGCGCGAATGGAACGGGGCGCGCTGGTACAACGACTCGATCGCCACCGCCCCGGAGCGCAGCCTGGCCGCCATCCGCGCCTTCGACGAGCCGATCGTGCTCCTGCTCGGCGGGCGCGACAAGAACCTGCCCTGGGAGGAGCTGGCTGCTCTCGTTCACGAACGAGTTGACCACCTCGTCTTGTTCGGTGAGGCAGCAGAGAAGATCAACGCCGCTTTGGGGCTGGCTGTCCCGGGTGGACGCCCGTTCACACTGGCGCGTTGCGCAGGTTTGGAAGGGGCTGTTCAGGCTGCGGCTGGCGTGGCCGAAGCGGGTGACGTGGTGCTGCTCTCGCCCGGCGGCACCAGTTTCGACGAATTCCGCGACTTCGAAGAGCGCGGGGAGGTTTTTCGCAAATGGGTATCGGAACTTTCGTGAATCAACCTGCTAAAGGCGCCGCATCCGCAATTCGCCGCGCAAAACCGGCGAACGTAGATTTGCCGTTGCTGGTCATCGCCATCACCCTGGCAATTTTCGGCTTGCTGATGTTGTATTCAGCCAGTACCTCACAATACTCGGCCACGGCTACTTTCACGACTGAATTCAAAAATTCACCGACCTACCTCATCCTCAAACAAACGCTGATCATGATCCTTGGCGCAAGCCTCGCCTTCTTCATCGCCCGCATGGATTATCATCTCTGGCAGAAATATGCCCTCTGGCTGATGGTTGTGGCTATCGTCGGGTTGATTGCCGTACTGATAAAAGGCGCGGTCATTCTGGAATCCATGCGCGGACTTTTCGGAGGCTCGGTGTCACCCGCAGAACTGGCCAAACTGGCCACGGTCGTCTATCTCTCTGTCTGGCTTTATCACAAGCGGGAGTACCTCCACGATATTCAATTGGGGCTTATCCCACTCGCGGTCATCCTGGGCATCATGGGTGGTTTGATCTTTCGGCAACCAGACATAAGCGCGGCTGGCACGGTCTTCCTCCTGGGTGGACTGCTCTTCTTTCTGGCCGGCGGCGATATCCGCCAGATCGTCATTTTTATGATCGTGGCCCTGCTGGTCGGTTTCGTGGTCGTGAAATTCACCGCGACCGGCCAAAGCCGGATGGGGCCTTACCTTGCCGGTCTCAAGGATCCGCTGCAATCCGACTACCAGGTGCTGCGCGCGCTGGAAGGTATCATCCGAGGAGGACTGTTCGGAGTCGGGATCGGGCACTCCAGTATCGCAGTCACGGGAATACCCTTCGCGACAAGTGATAGTATTTTCGCGGTGATCGTCGAGGAACTCGGCTTATTTGGCGCCCTCATTACGGTCGGTTTATATGCTTTGATCTTGTGGCGCGGGATGAAGATCGCGGCCAAAGCGCCGGATTCACTTGGTTCGCTGTTGGCGGCCGGCCTGACATTGTGGATCGTCATCGAAGCCTTTATCCACATGGGCGGCATGGCAGGCTTGCTGCCGGCGGCCGGCAATGTCCTGCCATTTATCAGCCAGGGCGGCTCGAACCTCGTCACGGTAATTATTGCCATCGCGATTTTGTTGAGCATTTCCCGGCAGACCAATAAAGTTGGACCGGTCGCCGAAGAATGGAGGTCATACGGTGCGTCTGCTGATCTGCGCCGGCGGGACCGGCGGCGGCGTGTATCCCGCTCTCGCCGTGCTTGAACGTTTGAACGTTCAAACGTTCGAACGTTCGAACGTTGAAACGTTGTGGGTGGGCGGAGAAGGCGGCATGGAGGCCGCGCTGGTTCAGCGCGCCGGTATCCCTTTCGAGGCCATTCCGGCGGCTGGCGTGCATGGCGTCGGCCTCAAACAACTGCCCCGCAATCTCTGGCGCTTGCTGCGCGGCTATTTTGCGGCGCGCCGCATCCTGCGCCGGTTCAAACCAGAGGTGCTCTTTTTCACCGGCGGTTATGTCGCCGTCCCAATGGCGTTGGCCGCTCGCCGCATCCCGACCCTGCTCTACGTGCCGGATATCGAACCGGGACTGGCGCTTAAAGCCCTCGCCCATTTCGCAGATTGTATCGCCCTCAGCGCGGAGGCCTCCCGAAAATACTTCTCCCGCCGGGCGCAGACCGTCGTCACCGGTTACCCGACCCGGGTTGGCCTTCTCGACTGGACAAAAGAACAGGCGCGGCAGAATTTGGGCCTCGAGGATGACCATCCGGTTTTATTGGTCTTCGGCGGGAGCAAAGGCGCACGCTCGCTCAACAACGCCCTGCTCGAAAACCTGCCGGCCCTGTTGGAACTGGCGCAAGTTGTCCACCTCAGCGGTGAATTGGACTGGCCGAATGTCGAGGCAGCCCGCAAGAACCTTTCCAAGAGACAAGCCGCCCGCTACCATGCTTTCCCCTACCTGCACGAGGAAATGGGATCGGCGCTGGCAGCCGCCGATCTCGCCATCGCGCGTGCCGGGGCTTCCACATTGGGTGAATTCCCGCTTTTTGGACTGCCGGCCATCCTGGTGCCTTATCCACACGCATGGCGTTACCAAAAGGTCAACGCCGATTACCTGGCCGAGCATGGCGCGGCAGTCATGATCGAAGAGGCGCAATCATGGTCGCGCAATCGGCGACCATTATCTAAGAAACTTATCGCGACAGTGAGCGATTTGCTCAAAAACCCCGAAAAACTGGGCTCCATGCGCGCTGCGATGGGACGTTTATCCCGCCCGCAAGCTGCCGCTGACATTGCTCGCCACCTGTCCGACCTGGCCGGGAGGAGGAGATGAGACCGTGATTAATCTGACCATCGTCTTCTACATGTATGTCATCCTGTTCGGCTTAATCGGTGCGATGCGCGGCTGGGCCAAAGAATTGCTCGTCGTCTTCAGCGTCATCCTGGCGCTGACCTTCACCACGCTCATCGAACGCTATGTACCCTTCGTGCGGGATGTCCTGCCAGGTGATAGCAGCGCACTTTTCTGGTTGCGCAGCACGTTGCTGGTCGTTTTGGTCATTTTCGGCTACCAAACGCCACATATCCAGCGCTTCGCTCCCAAAATGAAGAGCGAAAAGTTGCAGGATGTCATGCTGGGCATATTCCTGGGCGCGATAAATGGCTATCTTATCTTCGGTACGATCCTGTTCTACATGTCTGAAGCAAAATTTCCTTTCGGAATCATCACTCCTCCGGTTGCCGGAACGCCCATGGGGCAGGCCGCGCTGGATCTGCTCGAAATCTTGCCACCTCGCTTGCTGGGTGTCCCGGCGATTTACTTCGCCGTCGTGCTGGCATTCGTCTTCGTCATCGTGGTCTTTATCTAGCAATGAAACACATTCACTTCGCTCAGTGCAGGCACATTCACTTGATCGGCATCGGTGGAAGCGGACTTTCGCCCATCGCACGTCTCCTGAAGGAAATGGGATACACGGTGAGCGGATCTGACCGCGCCGAGACGCCGTTCATTACGGACCTCCGGCTGGCTGGCGTGACCATCAGCATCGGACACCACCCGGAGAACATCACCGGCGCTGAGGTGGTCGTCTGCTCCTCGGCCATCCCAGACGACAACCCGGAGGTGCTCGCCGCGCAGGCCGCCGGCATCCCGGTACTAAAGCGGTCCGATTTTCTCGGCCGACTGATGACCGGCAAGACCGGCATCGCCGTGGCCGGCACACACGGCAAGACCACCACCACTGCCATGTTGGCCTGGGTGCTCACTGCTCTCGGGCAGCAACCCTCCTTCATCGTCGGCGGCGTGCTCAACAATCTGGACGCCAACGCGCGAGCCGGGAGCGGTAAGACCTTTGTCATCGAAGCCGACGAGTATGACGGTATGTTCCTGGGCCTCAAACCGGTCATCGCAGTGGTGACCAATGTCGAACACGATCATCCCGATTGCTACCCCACCCCGGCTGAATTTCAGGCCGCTTTTGTGGAATTTATGAAACTTCTCCCCTCGGATGGCGTTCTGGTCGCCTGCGCCGAGGATGCTGGCGCAGAGGCGCTGCTCGCCGAAGCCAGGAAGCTTGGCAAGAGAACAGTGGCGTATGGCATCAGTGACCAGTTATCAGTAAACAGTGAGCAGTGGTCGTTGGCGAAGAACGTGAAAGTCAACGATAAAGGCGGCTTTACCTTCGAGGCGACTTTCAACTTGCAACCTGCAACCTGCAAACCGCAAACCACCATCGTCAATCTCCAGGTTCCTGGCGAACACAACGTCCGCAATGCACTGGCAGTATTGAGCGTGATCCACCTGCTCGGCCTGCCACTGGACGCGGCCGCCGCAGCTTTAGGCCAGTTTACGGGTACCGGGCGCCGCTTCGAGGTGCGTGGCGAAGCGAACGGGATCATTGTCGTTGATGATTATGCCCATCATCCAACTGAAATCCGCGCCACGCTGGCCGCGGCGCGTTCCCGCTATGCCGGGCGCCGCCTCTGGGCAGTCTGGCAGCCACACACTTACTCGCGCACCCAAACCCTGTTCGCCGAATTTTCCCGCGCCTTCAGCGACGCTGACCAAGTCATCGTGAGCGAAATATATGCCGCCCGCGAGCACCTCCGGCAGGATTTTTCCGCCGCACAGGTGGTGAAAGCCATGCACCATCCCTCGGTACATTTCATTCCGGATATAGCCGAGGTCGGCAAATATCTCGTTGCTCATCTCCGTCCCGGCGACGTTTTGCTGGTGCTCTCCGCCGGGGACGCCGACCTGGTCAGCACTCAGGTGCTGGCTGCTTTGCAAAAACGCGAGGCCCGCCATGCCTGAAAAAGGGCGTGTCTACGAAGCCACAGTAACCACCCAGCTAACACTGAAGACCGCAGCGGATGAGACGCCAGCCCCCAGGACAGAAAAGAGATGGCAAAGGCCGGCTCAAAATCCGCAAAAATCCAAACAAGAAATGATCGGTGTCGTACTGCGTCTGATCGAATATTTTGAAAACTGCGAATAACATGCAACCTGCGACCATCTCCACCCTGCGCGAATTATTCGGCGACCGCCTGCACGAGAACGCTTCACTGTCAGGCTACACTTCGGCGCGCATCGGCGGGCCAGCCGACGCGTTGATCTTCGTCCGCTCGGCGGATGAGTTGGCCAACGCAGCCGGCCGGCTTTGGGAGATGGAGCTGCCTTTCATCATCCTGGGCGGCGGCTCGAACCTGCTGGTCGGCGATAAGGGTCTGCGCGGGGTTGTGATCATCAACCGGGCGCGGCTGGTGCGCTTCGACATGCAAGCCGAACGGCCCAGCGTGCGGGCTGAATCCGGCGCCACGCTCAACGACATCGCCCAACGGGCTGCGCGCCTGGGATTGAGCGGTATGGAATGGGCCGCGACAGTGCCCGGCAGCCTCGGCGGCGCGGTCTACGGTAACGCCGGGGCATTCGACGGCGACATCGCCGGGAACCTGATTTCGGTCGAACTCCTGCACCGCCAGCACGGACGCCAGGTCTGGCCGGTCGAGAAGCTGGGTTACAGCTACCGGAGCAGCCTGCTGAAGCGTGAACGCCAGCCAGTAATCATCCTGGCCGCCACGTTGGGGCTGGAAAAAGGCGAGTCGCGCCCGATCCAGGCCAAGATGGCGCAGCTTTCCGCCCGCCGGCGCAGCACGCAGCCGCCGGGCGCCAGCATGGGTTCGATGTTCAAAAACCCGCCGGGTGATTTCGCCGGCCGCTTGATCGGGGCAGCCGGTCTGAAGGGAAAACGTATCGGCAATGCTGAGATCAGTCCCATCCATGCCAATTTCTTTATCAATCATGGTCAGACGAGTGCAAAAGATGTAAAAGCGCTGATTGATCTAGCCAAGGAGACGGTTGAGGCAAGGTTTGGTGTCCGGCTCGAGTTGGAGATTGAGTTGGTTGGTGAATGGTAAGTAGAGATTCGAGATTAGAGAGTAGAGATTAGTCACGATGAAGACGACTGACGCCACCCTTAAACTGAAGATTGCCGTGTTATTCGGCGGACGCTCCGGTGAGCATGAAGTATCGCTCTTATCGGCAAAATCGGTATTGGAAGTCCTTGATCCAGCCAAATATGAAATTTTCCAGGTTGGGATTACTCACGAAGGCCGATGGCTCACCGGCCCCGACGCCCGCGCGAAACTGGAAAACGGGAATACTGAATCACTGACACCCTGCATCATCCTCCCCGACCCCTCCCGTCCTGGCCTCTACGCAATACGCAATACGCAGCACGGTACAATTCTGGAACACATCACTCTTCTTGATGCCGTCTTCCCCGTCCTGCACGGCACTTTCGGCGAGGACGGCACGCTGCAAGGCCTGCTGGAGATGGCCGACCTGGCCTACGTCGGCGCGGGCGTGACCGGCTCCTCGGTCGGCATGGATAAAGGCGTCTTCAAAGATGTGATGCGCGCCAACGACATCCCGGTGGTCGAAGCGATCATCCTGCTGCGCAGCGAGATAGAGAAAGACATCCAAAGCGCCATCCGCGAGGCAGAGGCCGTGGCAGCCTACCCGCTCTTCGTCAAGCCCGCCAATCTCGGCTCATCGGTCGGGATCACCAAATGCAACAACCGCGCCGACCTGGCCGAGGGCTTGCTCGAAGCCGCCGCATATGACCGGCGCGTGCTGGTCGAGCGCGGCGTGAATGGACGCGAGATCGAGGTCAGCGTGCTGGGCAACGAAGACCCGCAGGCCTCCGTCGCGGGCGAGGTGCAGCCCAGCCGCGAGTTCTATTCTTATGAGTCCAAGTATATGGACGGCACCTCCGCGCTGCTCATCCCGGCCAGCCTGCCGGCCGAGACCGCCGAGAAAATCCGCAGCCTGGCCGTGAAGGCCTACAAAGCCATAGACTGCGCCGGTATGGCGCGCGTGGATTTCTTCCTCGAAAAAGAGACCGGCGAGATTTACTTGAACGAAATCAATACCCTGCCCGGCTTTACCAACATCAGCATGTATCCCAAGCTTTGGGAAGCCAGCGGGTTGCCCTACACCAGACTGGTAGATCGCTTGATTGAACTGGCACTCGAACGCAAAGCCGAACGCGACCGCACCGAGCACCGCTTTCGGAGAGTCACATGACCCGCACGAAACAGAACACGCCGCGCTCAGAACTCGTCCGCCAACGTCGGACGCAACAGACCCAGCAGCGTCTGACGCAGACCCGGAAGACCGTCTACCGCCCGGAGACAATCTTCCTGCCCGTGCCGCCGCGCCCGGTAAAACAAACCCGCGCGCCTCAAGGCAAAGCCACGCGGCCGGCCGCACTGAAAGTGCTTTCAGCAAAGAAATCCCGCCGCCAGCGTTACGACATCGCGTTCACGATGGGCAGAACGGATGTACGCACGCCGGGTATCGCCATCCCGCAATTCGGCACGCGCTGGCTCTCCGGCCTGCTTTGCGCGGCGCTGATCTTCATCCTTTACAGCGTGTGGACTTCTGCGACTTTCAAGGTGAGCGGCGCCGAGATCAGCGGCAACCAGCGTTTGGGCGAGACCGAGATCAACGCCGCCCTGCGGGTGATCGGGCAGCCCATCTTTGTGGCTAACCCGGCGAAGATTACGGAAAACCTGTTGAACGCCTATCCGGATCTATCCAGCGTGGATGTGCATGTCGCTTTTCCAAACCGAATCATCGTGGACGTGGTCGAACGCACGCCGCTCATCGCCTGGTACCAGGATGGGACGTTGGCCTGGATTGACGCCCAGGGCATCGGCTTCCCACCGCGCGGCCAGGCCGGGAACTTGATCAACGTCGTCGCAAACGGCGACCCGCCTCCGGTCCAAGTTGACCCGGCGCAGTCCAGCAACCAGAAGCCCCCTTTCCTCGACCCGGCCATGGTCCAGGTGATAACCGTCCTGTATTCATACGTACCCGGTGGAGCATCCTTGCTTTATGACCCGCAATTCGGCCTGGGCTGGCAGGATGTGCGCGGCTGGCAGGTTTACTTCGGACAGAACTCGGATGACATTCCGTTGAAACTAAATGTATATCAGGCTATTGTAGATAGACTCACCAACCAGGGTATCCGGCCGGCGCTGATCAGCATGGAATATCCGGATGCCCCATTCTTTCGATGAAGCAGTGAAACTATGGACGAGATTGTTGTCGGGATTGATGTAGGTACCACAAAAGTCTGCACCCTGGTCGGGCGGGTGGAAGAAGAAGCCATCCGCATCCTGGGTGTGGGCATCGAGCCTTCGGAAGGCATTCGCAGGGGTGTGATCGTAGACCTGGCGACTGCCGCGCAGGCGATAACCCGTTCGGTGAAGAAGGCCGAACAAACTTCCGGTGTGGAGATCAACGCCGCGCTGGTCAGCCTGGCCGGGGCTCACGTCTCCTCGATCAACAGTCGTGGCGTGGTGGGCGTTGCGGGTGAGGTGATTGACGAATACGACGTGGCGCGCGCCCTGGATTCCGCCCGGGCTGTGGCCATCCCGCACAACCGTGAGATCATCCATATCATTCAGCGCGGCTTCGTGGTGGATGGTCAGGACGGAATCCAGCAGCCGATCGGGATGCACGGTTTCCGGCTGGAAGTGGAGGCGCACATCATCACCGCCGCGGCCGCCACAGTCGAGAACCTGCGCCAGTGCGTCGGCGCGGCAAACGTGGAAGTGTTGCAGTTCGTTCTCAATCCGCTGGCCTCCGGCGACGTGGTGCTGACCGATACCGAGCGCCAGATGGGCGTGGTGGTCTGCGACATCGGCGGCGGAACCACCGACCTGGCCATGTACGTGGACGACAATATCTGGCACACCATGGTGCTGGCTGTCGGCGGCAACCATATTACAGCCGACATCGCGCATGGCTTGCGCATGCCCACCCCACAGGCCGAGGAGATCAAAAAGCAATACGGGTATGCACTGAAATCGGGAGTTGGCAGCGAAGAATATTTCACTGTCCGCCCCTTCGGAGAAGAACAGCCGGTGCAGGTCAATCGCCGGGAGCTGGCGCACATCATCGAGGCACGCGTGGAAGAGATCTTCCTGATGGCTTTGCAGGAGATCAAACGCTCCGGTTACGACGGTCTGCTCCCGGCCGGCATGGTGCTGACAGGTGGGTCGAGCGACCTGCCCGGCATCCGGCAACTGGCCAGCCAGGTGCTGGGGCTTCCCGTACGCACCGCCAAGCCAGACAAATTGGTCGGCTTGGTGGATAAGCTATCATCACCGGCATATTCCACCAGCGTCGGTCTGCTGCAATGGGCAGCCGCGATGCAGGATGAGGAGATGCCTTCACGGCGCGATCGCTCGCGCTACCGCCCGAAAGGAGAGAGTCGTATGAACATGGAACCCGTAAAAGAGTGGTTCAAACGGCTACTCCCTTGAATCAGTGGACAGTGTTCAGTGGACAGTGATCAGTGAACAGTGATCGGTGTTCAGTGATCCGACCATCAGACCAAAAGACTATCCGACTAATAGACTATCTGACCAAATCAGGAGGAACAACATGGACGTAAAACATAATCAAGCTGAGACATTTGCCCGCATCAAGGTTATCGGCGTAGGCGGCGGCGGTTGCAATGCCGTCAACCGGATGATCGAGGAGGGTATCCAGGGCGTGGAATTCATCGCCATCAATACCGACGGCCAGGCGCTGCTCCTTTCCAAGGCCCCGATGCGCGTCCGCCTGGGCGAAAAACTGACCCGCGGCCTGGGCGCGGGCGGCGATCCTGAGGTCGGGCGCAAGGCAGCCGAAGAATCGGCGGATGACTTGTACAATGTCCTGAAAGGCGCGGACATGGTTTTCGTCACGGCCGGACTGGGCGGCGGCACCGGGACGGGCGCGGCGCCAATCGTGGCGCAGATCGCCCGCGAAAGCGGCGCGCTGACCCTGGGCATTGTCACCCGCCCATTCACCTTCGAGGGCGGCAAGCGCATGGCTTCGGCGGAATCTGGCATGGCCAAGCTCAAGGAACACGCTGACACACTCATCGTCATCCCCAACGACCGCCTGCTGCAGATCGTGGACAAGCGCGTCAGCCTGCATGACTCCTTCAAACTGGCTGATGACGTCCTGCGCCAGGGCATCCAGGGCATCTCGGAACTGATCACCGTGCCAGGCCTGATCAATCTGGATTTCGCGGATGTGCGCGCCATCATGTCTGAGGGCGGCGCGGCGCTAATGGCAGTCGGCAGAGCTTCCGGCGAGGATCGCGCCAAAGTAGCTGCTGAACAAGCCATTTTCAGCAAACTGCTCGATATCACCATTGACGGGGCGCGCGGTGTGCTCTTCAACGTAACCGGCGGTGCGAACATGACCCTCTTCGAGGTCAACCAGGCCGCCGCGCTCATCCGTGAAACGGCGCACCCGGACGTGAACATGATCTTCGGCGCAGTCATTGACCCGGAGATGGGCGACGATATCCGCATCACGGTCATCGCCACCGGCTTCGAGCGCACCGGCATGCCGCGCCGCATCACCACGACAACGAATGTTTCGACGGGGCTCAACACAAGTGCTTCGCTCTCCCGCCCGGGGACGCGCATGGAAGCCCGGCCGATGGCCGCCCGCCAGATGGAATCCGTCAGCGTGGAAACGAATCATGGCCCGGCCAACAACGGCGAATTCTGGCCGCAGACGTTCAAAACGGAGGATCTGGATATCCCGACCTTTTTGCGTAACCGCAAGTAGACCGTGGGCGCAGTACGTGTAGAAAAATCCTCCCGCAGAGCCTACCTGCGGGAGGATTGATTTGGTCGCAACCTATTCCTGCCACTCCAACTCGTACTCCCCGATATACACCGTTCCCCCCTCCCGCACGCCCGCCTTGCGCAGGGCCTCGTCCACGCCCAAGTGCTCCATGAGTCTCTGAAACCTGCGCACCGAGCCATCGTGATCCCAGGGAGTCATCGCCGCGGCGCGTTCGATAGCCACGCCGGATACCCGCCAGCCGCCGTCATCCGTGCGCGAGATGGTAAAAGCACGCGGGTCCTCAGCCGGGCGGTAGACCGGCATGGGCGGCGCGGTCTCTTCCAGCGGCGGAATCTCGGAAAGTTTTTCAGCCGCTTTCAGCAGCAGGTCTCGCACACCAGTGCGTGACATTGCAGAAATCGTCAGCGCCGGATAACCGCTTTTTATTAATTCCTTTTGCAGTTTCGGCCAGCGTTCCTGGACCTCGGGCTGGTCGCTTTTATTAAACGCCACGATCTGCGGCTTTTTGGCTAACGCCGGGTCGAAGAGCGCCATCTCGCTGTTGATTTGCGAGAAATCGGCCAGCGGGTCAGCGGAGAGGCCGTCGAGGAGATGGATCAGGACGCGCGTCCGCTGGACGTGCCGCAGGAACTCGAAGCCCAATCCCGCACCCTGCGCGGCGCCTTCGATCAAGCCGGGGATGTCAGCCAGGACGACGGTCGTCTCGTCATCCACGTTTGCCACGCCAAGATTTGGTTCGAGGGTGGTAAAGGGGTACGGCGCGATCTTGGGTTTGGCATTGGTCAGCACGGAAAGCAGGGTGGACTTGCCCGCGTTCGGCACGCCGACGATGCCGATATCGGCGATCAGTTTGAGTTCAATGCGCAGGCGTTTCTCCTCGCCCGGTTCACCTTTTTCGGCGGTGCGTGGAGCCTGATTAGTGGAATTCTTGAAATGGGTGTTGCCGCGCCCACCGCGCCCGCCCTTGCAGACGGTCAATTGCTGTCCGGGAGTGGTCAGGTCGCCGAGCAGGTCGCCGGTGATGGCGTCGTAGATGACTGTGCCGGGCGGGACAAGGACAATCAAATTCTCGGCCGATTTGCCAAATTTATTATTAGTGCCGCCACCTTTGCCATCCCCGGCGGCGTAGCGGGTGACATGGCGGAAGGCTGCCAGCGTATTCAGCGTGGTTTGGACTTTAAGAATCACATCCCCGCCGCGCCCGCCGTCGCCGCCATCCGGCCCGCCGCGCGGGACGTATTTCTCGCGGAGGAAATGCACCATCCCATCCCCGCCTTTGCCGGATTGTACGATAATTTCTGCCTGGTCTATGAACATATTCTCTCTTTTCTTTTTTTGATATTCATCGGTTGACTGACTGGCTTTTATGTAATTGGTTCTATCCGCCTGCTGTTTTATTTTTGGGCGAAAACTCTAATGAAATTTTCTGATTCTGATGTTTTTTGTGGTTGGGTTGTGAACCGTCCACGAATAAGCCACGAATACTCGAATTTGCGCGCCCCAATTCGTTTATTCGTGAAAAATTCGTGGATGGTTTGAGCAAAAGTGGCAAACCACAAACTCCGGCAGAACCAGGAAATTTTTATACGAATTGTTATATAATATAGTCAAGACGCCATCAAGTCCGAAAACCGTGATGATGTCACGGAAACCCTTTCAGGGTAGCCCGCAAGGGCGTAGGGCTTGAGGCGTTTTATTTTTTGACGGGGGCTCGATAGTGAAAATGCCAGATGGAAAAGTTCCGAGAACTGCGTGGGGAAGGCTGTCGCAGGTTGAGCAGACCTGCTTTACGGGCGATGGTTTCAGCCAGGGCAACTTTGGCTTGTTTGGCGTTGGTGCGGGAAGGTAATCAGCCCGCCCAGTACCATGTAGCGGTCGGCGGTTTGGCGGCTTTCATCGCAGTAAATGTGCAAAAAGCGTTCAGCGGGGGATGTATCTGTCATGCTCTCCCTTCCATAATCTTGATCTCTTCCTCCGTCAACCCATACAACTGACACACCAGACGGTCAATCGCCCTATCTGTGGACTCCACCTCCCGCATGAGACGAGCCTTCTCGGATGGCGTATGCGCGGAGGCGAGACTCTTGTGCAATGCCAGCATCACCGCTTCCTGTGCTGGAGTTTCTTTACTTCCCTATCGAAATCGCTCTCAAATGACCGATCTTGCTTCACGCGAAATTTTTCGTATTCCTGTTCAGCCAATGCTTTGGCAATTTCATGGCTGACCCTGCCTGCGTCGTTCAGAATATCGTATTCGTTGAATTGCAAAAAGGCATCCAGTTTCTTGACCCACTCTGTCATTTTCATGGGGATTTGACGCGCGGCCTGGTTTTCGGCGTAATCCAAATACATGCTGACGATTCGTTCCAATCCTTTGATCTCGTTTTCTTCCAAATAATTCTTTGCAATCGAAACATCGGACTTGAGAATTTTGCCTTTGGGCGCGTTTTTCCATGTCGTTAATCCCATGTACGGTTTTTTTGCGCTGGCGCGTTCGGCTATGATCTCAGCGGCAGTTTTGCCTGTAATTGCCCAGTGCAGTTTGTTCTGCACGGTCTTGAAAAACAACAGCGTGATTTCGGCGTCTTTATCGTAATCAATACTGCATTGCTGGTAAATGTCGGTGATCTTTTGATAAAAACGGCGCTCGCTGGCGCGTATTTCTCGAATACGCTCCAGCAATTCGTCGAAATAATCCACGCCAAATCGCGTGCCTTGTTTGAGGAGTTCATCGTTTAACACAAACCCTTTGATGATAAATTCCTTGAGCGTTTGCGTTGCCCAAATGCGGAAGCGGGTCGCTTGCACTGAATTGACGCGATAGCCAACCGCGATAATGGCGTCGAGGTTGTAAAGGTTTGTCAGGTACGATTTTCCGTCGGATGCAGTTATCCGATTTTTTCGGATAACTGATTCTTGTGAGAGTTCGCCCGTTTGGAAAACCGTTTGCATGTGGTCGCTAATGGTGCGGACATCCACATCAAATAAATCCGCCAACTGCTTTTGTGTCAGCCAGACGGTTTCGCCTTGATAATAGACTGCAACCCTTTTATTTCCTTCGGGCGAAGTGTATAGGATGATTTCATCGCTCATTTTTACCTTCCTTCCACAATCTTTATTTCCTCTTCCGTTAACCCATACAACTCATACACGAGACCATCAATCGCCCGATCCGTGGACTCCACCTCCCGCATGAGACGATCCTTCTCGGACGGCGTATGCGCGGAGGCGAGACTCTTGTGCAACGATAACATCCTCTCCACCAGCGAGACCATCTTGTCGTGCCGCGCTTTCTCGGCAGGGACGTTGAAGTTGATTGGGTGTATGGGAAGTTGCTCAATGTATTGACGATTGAGGGCAATATATCCTTGTTGAAAAGTTGTGCTTATTGTTTTGAGATATGCGCTTAAAAGTTTTGAATTCAAAACCCCAAGAAGATATAGGTAGTTAACATTAGTTTCGGGCAATAGACTTATCCCATAACCGCCACCACCACCTCCACCGCTACCAACAAAATAATACTTGCCTTCAAGGTCGGCAGAAAAGCAACTTCCTGTTGCCAGAGAAGGAACAAGCAATTTTGGACTATCAAATCGTGTATGGTTTTTCTTGTAAACATAACCATACCAATCTTTTCCCATGTTTCCTTTGTTTCGAGAAGATAAACGAGATTTACATTCTTCAAGATACGCCCAGGTCAAAGGATATTGTTTCTGATATTCCTTTGCGTCAAGCAAAACAGATTTACCGTCAATAGTGACATAAGGAAAAATCAATCTTTTGTTTGCATCTGAAAAGTAATAACGCCGAATATTGAGAGAGCCTTTGAGAAACGGCTTTAGATGATTATCTTCAAGCCAATATTCTTTTTCTGTGTATTTTGACCTACACAAAACTTTTTCATTTTTTCGGTCAACTTCTTCAACAATATAAACATCGTCTGCATCGGTTTGAAGGCCGACAAATAAATGGCTAACATCACCCAACTTCACTGGCATTTTAGAAAGTTTCTCAAACAGCTCCGCGCTCTGGCCAACCGAAAAATTCCAATCGCTTTCAGTCACACGCCTGGCGTCAATTTTGCCCGCCGTCGAGACCTCCGAGTTCTCCAAGAACTCGGAGGTCGGTGCGCGCCAAGCATTCAAATCCTGCACCTTCTCAAACTCAAATTCATCATGCCCTGCTTTATCAAGGAACATCAAGCAAGTGTAAGTTGTCGCATTTTCAAAAACCTGCTGGTCGCCAAAATGCACCACTTTGGCAAGATGTTTGCCTTTTGCAATCACGCCGCGCAATGCTTCGCCATATTGCGCGTTGAAAAACTTGTGCGGCAGAATGAAGCCTAATTTTCCTTTTGCATTGAGAAGACTCAAAGCCTTTTCAACAAAGACCACATAAATATCATAGTTGCCTTTGCTGGCGGCTTTGTATTTCTTCTTGTAAAACTCCACCTGCTCCGAAGCCCATTCCTGCATGGCTTGAATACGAATATATGGCGGATTCCCAATCACTGCATCGAACCCGCCCTGCGCGAACACTTCGGGGAAAGCCGCCTTCCAATCAAACGCATTGACGCGGGCGCGTTCTTCTTCACGCGCAGCGACCATCAACTGTCCATCCCAATAATCCGTCCCGATCAGCGAGTTGCCGCATTGAATGTTCTTCCCCAAGTCAGGCAGGATGCGCTCATCCAGCATGGACAACTGCCCGGGGTCTTCGATCACCTTCAAGAGCAGGGAAAGTTTCGTCACTTCCACGGCCTGCGGGTCAATGTCCACGCCGAAGATGTTGTTCAGCAATATTTCTTTCTTCTTGTTGGTCGTCAACTTCCAGCCATCTTTGGATTGATGAATAACCGCGCCTTTTCCCTTTGCCCATTTCTCAGGGTCATGCTCGCTGTACCATTTCAAATGCCATTCCAGCAAATATTGGAACGCGCCCAAAAGGAACGTCCCCGAACCGCAGGCAGGGTCAAGGATTTTCAAGCGCGCGGCTTCCTTCGGTGTCATCCCGCTCACTACTCTCTGTTCTCCATTCTCTATTCTCTTTTCCCCATTCAACAATTTTCCAAGTGTATTGATAACAATGTAATCCACGATAAACGTCGGCGTGTAATATACTCCGCCCGCCTTGCGCACTTCGGGCTTCTCCTCCACCTTCGCCTGATGCCCCGCCGTGAGGCGAATCACCTTGCCGAGAAACTGCTCGTAGATCTGCCCCAAAATATCCGCAGGGATTACCGAGAACACGTACGGCGCGGGGTAATACAGATCCTTGAGGATGTCCTTCAAGACCTTATCGTCCACATCCAACTGCGACGTGAACGTGTCCGCGTGCCCGCGCCCTTTTTCATCCTTGAAATGGAACAAGCCAGAGTTGTAGCGCTTATCGGCGCGCTCGAATAACCTGACCAATTCACTGTAAATGCTTTCGCGTTTCAACAAATCCTGTAACTGATTTTCTGGTTCAAAGCTTCGGTCTTCGCAAATCCGCAGGAAGATGATTCGATCAATGATCATCTGGACGGCGAAATTCAAATCCCGTTCATTTTCAACCTTTGTCTTGTTTCGCAGCGCCAGGTTTTTTGCCAGCGCCTCACGCCAGCCCTCGATCTCCGCCAGAAAAGCATCGTCCACTTCGGCGGTGCCTTTCTTCTTCGCCGCGCTGTTGGCGAACTTATCGAACTCACCCGTCATCACCGCGTTGTATGAAAAAATGGACGCGATCTCATCCCACTTCTCGACGTAATCCTTGTAACCCAATAACATCACGCGCCCCGTCCGCACCTTGTCCGCAGGTGTGGGCTTGCTTCGACACTCATACACCGCAAACTCTTCGAAGTCCGTCAGGATGCCAAGCGGCAGTTTTGCCGACCAAACATAACGGCGCAATTGAAATGCAAACTCTGGATTGGTCTCGATGTTGACCGAAGGCTTCTTCGCCTCCACAAAAAACTTGCGCTCGCGTCCCACCTTGAAGGCGTAATCGGGCGTCTTCTTCACTCCTTCCACTTCCAGCAAATCCTCGTGGATGACGTGCTTGTTGTCTTCCGAATATCCCAACCTGTTCAACACGTCCCAACCGAGCGCCTCGAAGAACGGATTCAAAAACTCATTCCGCAACTGCGTCTCGTTATACTTCCCCGCCAGATACGCGTCACGGTGTTGACCAAATCGTTCCACAAGTTGTTTGATGATTTCAGGCGCGGGCATGTCTGTCTCTCCATAAAAGGATATCCCTATTATAGAACAAAACCGGCTGGTGAGCAGATGCTCGCCAACCGGTTCTTTGACTATCAAACGACCAAACCAACCAACTATCCGACTACTTCTTCCCAAACTTCCCCTTCAAAATCTCCTCCAGCGTGGGCTGACCGATCTCCTGCAACTCATAGCGTACACGCTGGTAGGGCTTTTCGATCTTCAGCACGCGGCTCAGGTCAATCGGCGTGCCGATGATGACCATGTCCACGTCAGACTGGTTGATGGTGGTTTCCAGGTCTTTGGTCTGCGCCGCGCCGTAGCCCATCGCCGGCAGGATGGGGCCGGTCTTGGGATACTTCTCATAAGTAGCCTTGATCGAGTTGACCGCGAACGGACGCGGGTCAACGATCTCGGCCGCGCCGAAACGTTTGGCGGCCACGTACCCGGCACCGTAGGCCATCTCGCCGTGGGTCAGCGTCGGGCCGTCTTCGATGACCAGCACGCGCTTGCCCTGGATCGCGGCCGGATCATCCACGAACAGCGGCGAAGCGGCTTCGATGACGATTGCTTTGGGATTCAACCGGCGCAGGTTCTCGCGCACTTTGATGACGTTCTCGGCGTTGGCGGTGTCCACTTTGTTGATCACGATGACATCCGCGTCGCGGGAGTTGACTTCGCCGGGGTGGTAGCTGCTCTCGTGCCCGGGGCGGTGCGGGTCGGCCACCACGATTTTCAGGTCCGAGACGTAGAACGGGAAGTCGTTGTTGCCGCCGTCCCACAGGACGATATTCACTTCCTTCTCAGCGGCGCGCAGGATCTTCTCGTAATCCACACCCGCGTAGACGATCACGCCGTTGTCAATGTGCGGTTCGTATTCCTCGCGCTCCTCGATGGTGCATTCATATTTGTCGAGGTCGGCGTAGCTGGCGTAGCGCTGGACTTCCTGTTTCACCAAATCACCGTAAGGCATCGGGTGACGGATGGCCGCGACCTTGTAGCCCATCTCGCGCAGGATGAGCGAGACGCGGCGGGTCGTCTGACTTTTGCCGGATCCGGTGCGAACGGCGCAGACCGAGACGACCGGCTTGCTGGACTTGACCTGGGTGGACTTCAACCCCATCAGGCGGAAATCCGCCCCGGCGGCCAGTACCATCGAAGCCTTGTGCATGACGTACTCGTGCGGCACGTCCGAGTAGGCGAAGACGACCTGGTCTACATGTAAATCCTGGATAAGTTTGAGCAGGTCGCTCTCGGCATGGATCGGGATACCTTTAGGATATTGCTTCCCGGCCAGCGCGGCCGGATAGGTGCGGCCGGCGATATCCGGGATCTGCGTCGCAGTGAAAGCCACCACTTCGTAATCTGCATTATCGCGGAAATAGACGTTGAAGTTGTGGAAGTCACGCCCGGCGGCGCCCATGATGAGGGTACGGATTGGCATGTTCATCTCCTTGTCGTTTTAACGTTTGCACGTTTGCACGTTTGCACGTTGGAACGTTCCAACCTGCAAACGTGGAATTCACATCACTTCCGGGTCTGTAATGCCCAAAAGCCACAAGGCATTCGCGAGAGTCTGCCTGGCCGCGGCCACCAGCTGCAGGCGGGCATTCTTCACGTCTTCGGAGCCGGCCTGTAGCACGGGGACCGCGTGATAAAAACTATGGAACTCATTCGCCAGATCGAAGGCATAATTGGCGATGACCAGCGGACGATACTCGTTGGCCGCTTGCTCGACCGCCGCTGGAAAACGTGAAATCAAATCAATCAATTGCACTTCGTGAGTTGTCAGCTCATAGTCGAACGACACGGGTCGAAGAGCCTGCCCTGAGCTTGCCGTCTCGCACCCCGTTCGGGCCGAGAGACCCGGCCCGCCGGGGCGAGACGGCCGGCGTGCCACCGTTGTTCGCGGCATCAGCGAAGCGATCCTGCGGACGAACGGTGTCGAAGGGTCAAACGCGCCCGATTTTTGACGTTCGACGTTGGATTTGCGCAGGATGCTTGCCGCCCGCACATGGGCGTTCTGAATATACGGACCGGTGTGACCTTCGAAGTTGAGCGCCTCGTCAATGTTGAAGACGATGTCCTTGTTATTATCCACCGAAAGCAGGGCGTATTTTAGCGCGCCCAGACCGATCTGCTGCGCAATAATCCGCCGCTCAGACTCGGGCATCTCCGGCGTACGTTCACCCATGGCTGCCAGAGCGCGCTGTTCAGCCTCGTCGGCCACGTCCTTGAACAACACCACCCGTCCGCGCCGCGCCGACATGGCGCCCTCCGGCAGGCTGACAAATCCATAGCCGAGGTGAAAACACTTCTCCGCCTGTTTGAAGCCCCACAATTTCAGAATTGCGAAGGCTTGCTGCAAGTGCATGCTCTGGCGCACGTCAACGACATAAATTGACCGATCCACCTGATATTGCTCAAACTTGACCTTGGCCAGCGCCAGGTCTTTAGTCAGGTATAGGCTTGTCCCGTCCGAGCGTAGCAGGACATTGGTGCGATATTTTTCCTTCGTCAAGCCCAGTTTTTCGTCAATCTTGACGATCACCGCCCCGCCCTGCGGGCGCTCATCGTCGGCGATACCGCGCAAAATAAGCTCTTCCACAATCGCCTTGGATGGCCCGTCCACATCGCTCTCGAAGAACCAGACATCAATGTTGATGTCGAGGATGCACAGGATATCGCGCAGTTCTTCCAAACTCCACTCGCGGGTTTCAAGCCACAAATTCCGCACCTCGGGATCGCCCGCATCCCACTTTCGATATATCTCACGTCTCTCCGCCTCGCGGACCTCGCGCTGTACTTTCTCCTCAGGCGTCTCGTTCTCTTTCGCCTCCAGCAGTTTGATCGCTTCGACGTAAATCTTAGCCAGCCACTGCCCGCGTTCGTGGATGCCCTGCGGCTGCTGGTCTTTGTAAAACTTGTCATAGGCCCACAGAACGGTGATAACGCCCAATCCCATGTCGCCAGGGTACGAAGCCCGGATGGTATCGAAACCGGCAAACTGCACGATGCGCGCCAGCGTCTCGCCCAGGATGGCGTTGCGGGCGTGGCCGATGTGGAACGAGTGGTGCGTGTTCGGTTGGGCGTACTCGACCATGACGCGCTCGCCCTTGGCTGGTCCAGCTCCGAAGCGGTTGCCTTGTTCCAGCACCGTATCCGCCACGCGACGGGCATATTCGGCCGTATCAAAGTAAAGATTGAGGTAACCCTTGACGGCCTCCACGCGGCGGATGCCGGGCAGGTCGCTCACCGGACCTCGTACCTGTTCCGCGATTTCCTGGGCGCGCTGCGGCACCGCGATCTTTTTCCCTGTCCGCGCCTCATTGGCCGCCGCCTGAAAAAAAGAGGTCGAGAAACCCCACTCCCCGCTGAATGGGATTGGAACCCATTTTAGCTCGCCAAGTGGGATCTCGTTTTGCGCACAATAAGTGCGGATTTTTGCTTCAATTGCTTGCCGCTCTTTATCAAACATCTTTCACCTGACAGCGTTGGAACATGCTGGAGTAATTTCTCGATAATTCGAGGGAGCTGTGGGGAGTTGCAGGCGGGGATTATAACATGGGGTAAAGTTTGGATACGCGTAAAAGCGGGAGCTTACTCACTCCCGCTTCCAAAGCAATAATTAAGCGAAAGACTATGCCTTGGCTGTCTTTCTGGTCGTCTTTCTCGCCGGTTTCCTAACCGGTTCAGCTTCCACCGCTGGGGCTGCTTCTTGAGCCATTGTTGGCCCCAGCGCCGCCAGTTGCTTCATCAGGCGGGACTTGCGTCGCGCCGCATTATTCTTATGAATGACACCCTTTTGAGCGGCCTTATCCAACATGCTGACCGCTACCAGCACAGCAGCTTTAGATAACTCGGCATTGCCGGTTTCATAGGTTGTACGGGCTTTCTTGATCGCAGTGCGAGCCGCGCCGCGGTAGACGCGGTTTTTTATACGCCGTTTTTCATTCTGACGGTTACGTTTGATTTGAGACTTAATGTTTGCCAAATTACCTTCCTCCAAATTATCATTCCAATTGCACGGGGCGTTATTTTACATGAGGCTATGGAAACTGTCCAGGCTGGCAGCCCGCCAGTTTCCAGTTGCGTGCGCCCGTCGAATAAGGAGTCACACAGGAATCGTCTATTCGATTCGCTCGAACTTTTCGCCCGGCAGGTTGCACACCGGACAGTTCCCTTCCATCGGCCCTTCATGGGTAAAACCGCCTAGTTCTAACGGAATTTGTGGTTTCGTTGCAAACCATCCACGAATAAGGCCACGAATAAACGAATGGACGGCGCAAATTCGTGTATTCGTGAAAATTCGTGGACGGTTTGGGCAAAATATGCCCAACCACAAAATCCAGCAGAATCAGAAAACCGCAGATCGGGCAAACGTAGTATTCCACTTCTGGAGCATCCTTGCCCATGCCCAGGGTTTCTGCCACTTTGCGGTAGAGCGCCTCGTGGATTTTTTCAACTTCCAACGCCCACCTGAATGAACGTGCGGCGCGCTTATCCCCTTCCGCTTCGGCTTCGGCCAGCATGGGCGGGTACATGGACATCACTTCGTAATTTTCACCGGCGATGGCCTCCTGCAAGTTCTCCGCCGTGGACTTGACGCCGTCCATGGCCTTCAGGTGGTTGTGGGCATGAACTGTCTCCGCCGCGGCCACCGCGCGGAATAGTTTGGCGATTTGAGGCAAGCCCTCTTCTTCGGCTTTCCTGGCAAAGGCCAGGTACTTGCGGTTGGCCTGCGATTCGCCTGCAAAAGCGTCCTTTAGGTCATTCATTGTTTTTGTCATGCTTCGCTCCTTTCATAATCAGCATAGAATATTAAAGCGCAAGGTTGTTAAAGTGATCCCGGTAACATGTCATTCTCCCGAAGGACATCGGGACGATGTGAGACGCGAAGTGGCGAAGAATCCCCGACTTTGTAGGAGATTCTTCGCCCCCTGCGGGATCTCAGAATGAGACAACGTCACGAAAAATCGGCCGGGGCGCGCTCAAACCAGGGCTGAGCGCGCTCGAGCTGGCCGGCCAGACGGAAGAGAGTGGCCTCGTCGCCAAAACGACCGACGAAATGCATACCGATCGGCAGCCCGGCTTCATTCCAGTAGAGCGGTGCCGACATCGCTGGCTGACCGCTGGCGTTGAAGACTGGTGTATAAGGCATAAAATCGAACGTCTTGTCGGCCAACGGCTTGATTATGCCAAGCGCATTCAACAGCCAGGCAGCATTGAGCCGGCCGACCAGCGCCACCATGAATCGCTCTGCGCCGGTGGGCTGCAACGAGCCTGTCAGCACAGGGGGTTGAGAGAGAGTCGGGGTCAGCAGGACGTCATAACCTTCGAAGAAGCGGCCCACATCGCGCGCCGAGGCCATTAAATAGTTCAATGCATTGGCGTACTTGCCGGCGCTAAAGGCCTGCCCCAGCAAAGCCAGCGCGCTTGTGCCAGTTTCGAAGTCCGCATAAGATGACTTGCGCCCGGCCAGGCCAGCGGCCCAATCAATCTCGTCGCGCGTCTCGGCCGCTATCATGGTCACAAATGCAATGGCAAACGCCTCTCTGTCAATCTGCGGCGCAGCTTCTATAACTTCGTGACCCAACTGCTCCAGCAAGTGAACAGTGGCTTCCAGCCCTTTCCGGCAATCTTCGTGGACAGCATGGCCGAGGAAAGGGTGCGCAGTGAAGGCGATGCGCAAGCGGCCCGGCTCGGTGGTCACTTCCTGCAAATAGGGGCGCTTCGGCTCAGGGGCATAGTAGGGCGCGCCCACATCCGGCCCGGCGGTGGCGTCGAGCATGGCGGCGCTGTCGCGTACCGAGCGGGTGAGGACGTGTTCCTGGGCAAAGCCGCGCCAGATATCGCCAACATCCGGGCCGGTTGGGGTGCGGCCGCGCGTGGGCTTTAGTCCAAATAATCCACAACACGAGGCTGGGATACGGATCGAGCCGCCTCCGTCGGCGCCGCCTGCCAGGGGTACCATGCGGGCCGCCACGGCCGCCGCGGAGCCGCCGCTGGAGCCGCCGGGTGTACGGGTCAGGTCCCATGGATTGTTGGTTGGGCCGAAAGCTTCCGGCTCGGTATAGGGCAGCAGGCTGAATTCAGGGACATTGGTCTTGCCGAGCAGGATAACGCCCGCAGCCCGGAAGCGGCGCACAATTTCACTGTCGTGCGGCTGGGGGATGTCCTTCAGGATGCGCGTCCCACAGCTCGTCGGCGCGCCTTCGACGGTGGCATGCATGTCCTTTAGGAGGAAAGGTACACCCTTGAATGGCCCGTCAGGCAATTCGCTTTGGGCTTCTTTGCGCGCCTGCGCATACATTTTATAGATGACGGCGTTGATCTTGGGATTATGCGCCTCGATGCGGCTGATCGCCTCTTCGATCACATCCGCGGCCGAGATCTGTTTTGTCTTCACCAGTTCGGCAAGGCCCAGTCCATCGTACTTGTGGAATTCAGGAAAGGTGTTCATAGGCTCCTCATGGAAATCCAGCTCGTAAGGGTTCCCCCGCTGGGGGGTTGCAAAGCAGGCTAAGGATGAGTGTTAGCCGGCCGCCGTGATTGCACGGCTACAGACTTATTATGGCACGAAATTTAGCAAATCGCGCCGTTTTCGCGGGGCGATGGCTTCTCTCTTTCTATTGTACGTGCAGCAGCACCTTCCCCTCGTGCCACAAATCTTCCAGCCGGTAGTAATTGCGCAAGTCCGCCGCGAAGAGGTGTACCACGATAGAGCCGTAGTCCACCACCAGCCAGCCGTCTTGCGGGCTGCCCTCCACGCGACCTTTGTGGTGATGTGTTTGCCTGACTTTCTCCAAAACAGAGTCGGCCAGGGCATCCAGCATCCGGTCGCTGGTGGCAGTGCAGATGACGAAATAATCTGTAAACGAAACAATCTTTTGGATGTCTAACAGGAGGATGTTTTCCCCTTTCTTTTCCTCCAGGGCGTCTACGATTGTATGAGCAACTTCGAGTGTATTCAGAGTTCACCTCTCCGATATAATTTTGAGCGCGGCGGTATAAAGGTGCGTGTAAACTGACCCGCCGGGCTGCAAATCACTTTTATAGATGTGCACGGCATCCACCGGCGCGGCGCCGAGTGTACCGACTGTGGTTTCCTCCAGCGCGGCGCGGATCTTTTGAATATCCGCCATTGAGACGTTTTGATTGACGCGTCCAATGGTCAGGTGCGGGGAAAAAGGCCGGGTTTCCGGCGCGTAGCCCAGGCGGGCGGCAGCGGCTTCGATCCCGCGGTAGAGCGTTTGCATGGCGGCCGGGGCTTCGATCCCGATCCAGATAACGCGCGGCCGCCTCGAGTTCGGGAAGATGCCCAGTCCACCAATGGATAACGAAAAACCGGCGTGCTGTTCGCTCTCGCGCTTCAAGGCATGCGCCAGCAGTTCCAGATTGGCAGCCGAAACGTCGCCCAGGAATTTCAGCGTCAGGTGGACGTTATGCGGGTGGATCCAGCGCACGAGTGGCCTGGCGAGCGCCTTTTTCAAGTGAGCGGTGCTTTTCTCGATCTCATCCTGGATCGCGGTGGGCATCTGGATGGCAATGAAGGAACGCAGCAGCATGTTTACCTTGAATAAAAATAGCACAAGAAGCGGGAAATGGCAAGGGGGATAATCGCCTCTATCGCGTTTATTTTTTCTCACCTGATTTTTGATAATCATCTGGGGTATCAACATCCAACAAAAGCGAAGCATCCAGCCAGGGGAGATAGGCGAGCGGATGTTTCGAGAAAATTGCGCGTCCGCCAACGTCTCCGCTTAAGGCGAGTAAATCGGGGAAGGTGACGCGGTCGAATAAAACCGGATTCGCGCGTTGACCCTGTACCTGCGGCGCGACAATTGGGCTTAAATCCAGGCTGTGACGTTCCACCAGCGCCCGCAGCACGCTCGGCGTGACCTGCGGCTGGTCGGCGAGCAGGATGATGGCCGCGCCGCACCCCTCTCCCTTTATGAGAGAGGGGCCGGGGGTGAGGGCGATTAATCCCGCCCGGATGGACGAACTCTGTCCGCTCTGCCAGTCCACATTTCGGATGATCTGCACAGGCAAATCCTTCAAGGCTGCTTCTACCGGCTCTGCATTTGCGCCAGTGACAACGATCACCGGAGCAAGTCCTGCCTTCAACGCCGTCTGTGCAACCGCATGAACGAAGGGCTGGCCGCGGTAGTCCAGCAATTGCTTGGGCTGGCCGAAGCGTCTGGCTTCACCGGCGGCGAGAATGATTCCGGCAACCGGCTCGTACACGGCATGGATTGCGGAGGGCGGATGGCGGGTGGCGGATGGCTTATGGCTTACGGCTGATGGTGGGTGGAGGGAGGCGATGATGACTGCATGATATGCGTGGAGTAGTTGTTCGGCAAGTAGTTTCGCCTGCGCCTGCAATTCTGGCGTGTCGGCCTGGTTGAGCAACGCTACGCGCCGCGCCCCGGGTGGGATATTTTTTAGCCCGCCGGAGGGATGGGTGAGCACGCGGAGCAGCGCCTCGGGCGTGACCATCTCACCGAGAGCAAGCCCGCTCAACCGGCTGAAAATCTCCTGGCGGTGGACAAATTCATCCGTGAGCGGCTTGCCCAGGCCGGACATCCCGGCCACAACCACCACCGTCTCGACGAAATCGGGGATGACCGGTTCGTGTTCCGCCGGCGACTTGAGCGGCTTCTGACGGGAGCCATCGGCTTCGAGCAGCAGGGGCAGGTTTTTGGAATTACAGACTGCGCGTAGCCAGGAAAATAAAGAATAATCCAACCCGCTGAACCGGTTACCATTCAGCGGACCGGTTACCAGCGTCACACCGGAGGTGGTTTGGGATTCGATATCGGGACGCGGGGAACTACCTGTAACGATGAAATGCCGGTCTGCAAGAGAAGCCTGCCATGCGCCGAGATGGGTTGTCGCGGTGACAATGGTTGGAGCGAGTTCGCGCGCCAGTTGGAAGAGCGCGGTGGTTTTTCCACCCGCGCCGACCAGGGCGAGGCAGGGAGCATCCGAAAGGCGAAGGGCTTGTGCTAGGTTCATCGTATATAACCACTAAGGCACGAAGACACAAAAAGACCTTTGTGTCTTTGTGTTTTGGTGGTTAAGTCCACAATTGAGAGCGCAACTCGGGTCGCGACAGAATCGCCTCCAACACCCCGCCGCCCACCGCCAGCGCCTTATCCGAGACCAGCGTGCACAGGCGCGGATCATCGCGCGGGTCAATGTCGCCGATCTTCAGGCCTTTCGTGACAGTAATTCCAGAACGGATCAATCCGCGCAGCAGCCCCGCGAACGGACTGATCACCGAACACTGATCACTGATCACTGAACACTGATCACTGATCACTTCTGCAATCAAATCCCCCTTCTCGCAATGTTCACCAATTTGCTTATGCGCCACCACCACCCCATCGCACGGAGCGCGCAGGACGCGCGTCGGGTCACCCTCGGGCTGGCCGGAATCGGATTCCGCCGCGCCGCGCCAGTAAACGCGCCCCAGGCTGAGACCGCGGCGGGTCTCGATGACCGCCTGGCAATTTTCAGCGGCGATGAAACCAGGGCCTAAACCTATGTAAAGCTGCGGGGAATATCCAATGGCTTCCGGCGGCAGTTTGGTCATGCGGCCATCCACAATGACCGCCGGATGCAATTGCGCCGCCGATTTGCATTTGGGGTCAATCAAGACCGGCACCCAGCCTTTTGCCAGCCGGTTCAGGATTTTCAGCAAATCCGAGGGGTCGCTGACCACACCAGCGGTGACGCCTTCGACCGTGATCTGCCCAGCGTAGACCGCTTCGGAAAAGGACACTGTCCGGCGCACGGCCAACGGCTGGGGCAGTTCGGTGACGACCACCTTCAGCCCGGAGCGGATTAATCGGAGGGCGACGCCGGTAGCCAGGTCGCCGCCGCCGCGAATAAGAATGATTGAAGCCATAGGGATATTTAACCTCGGCCAATTATACACCCCAACCATTTCGCTCCAATTCTCCATTGTTCAAACAGCGCTGGGTATACTGCTGACGGGCACAGTATCTCGACAGGCTCGATAACCAATTGCGCTTTTTGTGTTGTCATTCTGATTCGCCTGTCTGACGATCTGAGGTTACCGGCCGCCCATTGAACGAAAAAGGAACCTGTTTTCTTCGAGAAAACGGGTTCCTGGTGTTTTATCAAGTGGGTATTTAACCTTATCGGTAAAAAGGCCAGATTTTCTTTTGCATCGAATTTTCACGAATTTCCCGAAGAATAATCGTCCAATTCGTGTAATTCGATGCAGAAAAAGTTATTGCCGATAATGGTTACGCCATCGGCAACCATAATGTCTATTGGTTAAAGGCGTTTCGTGAAAACGACCAGGTCGTCGCCGGGGGAATAGAAATCGCGGATCCTGGCTTCCAGTTGGTAGCCACTCCTAAGGTAAAAACGTCGGGTGGGTTCGAAAGCCAGTTTACCGGCCGTCTCGGCGATCAGCAGGCGGCCGCCGCGCGCCTTCACCTGTTTTTCTGCTTCGTCGAGCAGCACCTCGCCGATCCCCTGGCGGTGGTGGTTCTTGTCTACTGCGATCCAGTACAGGTCGTAGGTTCCCTGCGTGAGCGGACGCTGGCCATAACAGGCAAATCCGAGCACCTGTCCATCCCGGCGGGCGGCAACAAAGTGGTACCAGCTCGCAGCGTCGCCCTTGGCGGTGAATTCCGCCCATAGTTCCTGGATGGTGTCTATATCGCCTGGCTCGAACAGCTCAATGTTCCTGGCTATTCCTAGAATGCTTGCGCCGTCTGCATTTGTGGGGACAACAAGTTGAAGGTCAGTTGCGGGCATAGCCATCTTTCTCTCTGCATGGCGAGCTTGAGAATGCGCTCGACCATTTCGGTATAGGAGTAGCCGGCTTGTTTGGCAGAGTTCGGGAATCCCGATCCGGGCGCCAGGTCGGGAATTTCGTTGATGTCTATAATGTAGGGAATCTGATTGTGGAAGCGAATATCCACCCGCCCGAGGTCGCGTAAGCCTACCGCCCGGTAAGCGCGGGTGGCCGCCTCCGTGACCCGCCGCCGGTCATCTGTACTCAGGTCGGCTGGACTGTGCGACGGAATATTCTTGAAACTATAGGAATCTGGCACCCACTTGGAATCGTAGCTAAGGATGCGATTTAATGGGTTGGGAATACGCGAGTAGTCGAATTCGGTGATCGGCAGGACTTCGATGTACTTATTCCCCCAAATGGAAACCGCCAGCTCGCGCCCCGGGATGAACTCCTCGACCAGCGCGGGTTGACGGTAGCGCTTGATAACATACGCGACCCGGTTGAGTAATTCTTCGTTATTGCTGACCACTGAATTCAGGTCAATTCCAATGCTGGCGTCGTCGGCGACGGGCTTGACGATGGCAGGCAAATTATGCCGGTAAACGCCCTCCGGTTGTATATAAACCTGATAGGAGGGTGTGGGAACTCCAGTCGCGAGAAGTCGCTGTTTGGTGCGCCCCTTATCAATGCACAATGAGTTGGTCTCTGCAGAAGAACCCGTGTGCCTGAAACCGAGTCTTTCTATCAAGCGGATGACTTTCGTGGCATCTTTATTTTTCCCGCCGAAACCATCGCAGAAATTAAAAACAAACGCCGTTTCTGGCGAAAACGGCTCGAGCGAGGCTTTCAGTTCGTCGAGCGAGTTTCGGACAGCTATGGGCAAGGTACGATACCCACGAGTGCTCAACGCGTCGTCTATATGCGCTGCCACATTAGCTGTGTCCTGAAGGGCGATCAGATCTTTTGGATCGCCGCAAGAGACGTTCAGCTCGACGTTATAGAGGATAAGTATTAGCGGGTCTTCCTCGTTCACTCCTTTCGGGCCTCCTTCATGGATGCGAATAGTATCAGTTAACTCAACTGCCCTTATATTACTACCATATACCAAAAAGATACAGGTTTTTTTGAATAACTGCTCAACCAATGTCGTTGCCGAAGCGCGCCTGGATTTGGCCGGGACGCAGGTCGTCCCGTCGAATGCTTAAAAGCGGGACGGGTGTATTTCATTTCAGTTGAAACCGTCCCGAAGGTTGGCAAAAACGATCAAATTTTCCTGATTCTGCTGGATTTTGTGGTTGGGTTATGTTTTGTCCAAACCGTCCACGA
>JASEHI010000059.1 GCA_030018695.1 Anaerolineales bacterium | reverse complement strand
CGTTTTTTGCCAACCTTCGGGACGGTTTCAACTGAAATGAAACACACCCATATCAATTGCTTCACCTGCGCCGAGCCGAGAATGGTTTTTCGTCTGAGATAATTACGGCTGTTCTCCACGCCGCGTTTGCTGATCAAATCCACCTCACGCCCAAAGATGGCTTTCAACTCGTCCTGCATGTGAACCATGTCGAACAAAGTTACATGCGCTTGTGGCGCAAACGAGACCAGCACGTCCACGTCACTGTCTGGACGAAAATCACCGCGCAAGGCCGAGCCGAAAATGGCAAACTCTGAAATATTCCAGCGTTTGCAAAACTCAGTAATTTTCGTTTTGGGGACTTTGATCTTCATCTTGTTCACGTTGTAATATAGCAAACCTGGCTGATTGGATTATACCTTACCTTCTTTTTCGCTACTTCGTTACCTCCGTGCGTTATTCTAAGTGAGCGCTCACTCCCCGCCCAGACGCAGGCAATCCTCGATCAGCCTCGGCAGGTTGGGCGAGTCGAAAGTGATGCCCGGCGCGGGTCTGCGGTTTAGTTTGATGCCGGGTTCTTCGTGGTAGTGATGCGGGAAGGTAGCGGCCAGGGCAGGGTCATGCGGGTGCGGCTGCGGATCGTACCAGCGGATTTTCTGTTCGCCATGATAAATAGTGTAACTGTAATCGCGAATCTGCCTTGCCTTGAAATCCAGGAATTCTCTGATCTGTAACACCAAGCCATTCCTGAAACGAATCTCCCCTACCACCCTGGCCGTCTGCGCGCTGGTACTGTACAGCCGCAAGGTGGATGCTTGAATCTGTTCAGGATTACTATGCGGTAGGCTGTAAATCAGCGCTTCGTAATCGGTGCACGACGGAAGCGACATAGCCTAAGCGCCTGTGGGCAAAGGAACAGCTGGTTCGCGAGGATCAATCTCGATCAGGTCCATTTCCTGTTTTGCTTTCAAACGTCGGACGCGCGCTTGTGAAAGTTCGCGTAACGCGGCTTCTCGATCCATTTTGATCTGGTAAAAGGCGGACCACTCCGAGAACTCTTCGGTATGCTCGCCGTCATCCAGAAGCCCCTGCTGGTACAGATCGTAAAAGTCTTCTGAACTGAGCCAGTAATGGCGCTCGAAGCGGCGCGTAATCTCGTCTGCCACACGCAAGTCATCAAGGATTTCGGTCATGGTAATTTTCTTGGTCATTTGACACCTTCCAATATCGCCATTCGCTTCTGGCGAAGTTCATTTCGATTATACCGTACCTTCTCTGCCGCCGCGCCGAAACGCCCCTGCACTTGGGCCGGCTTCTGAAGTAACCGTCACTTGCAAGACTTCCGAAGTTTCCCAAACTTCGGAAGTCCGCATTCGACCATTAGACTATTCGACTATTTGACTATTTGACTATTAGACTATTAGACTATTCGACTATTTGACTATTTGACTAACTCCCCCAAATCCTCCGCGACTACATCAATCCCCGGCCTCCACGCTTCCCCCTCCTCGCGCGTGCTCACCCCGCTCAAGACCAGCGCCACCGGCATCCCGGCCGCCTGGCCGCCGGCAATATCCGTTTCCAGCCGGTCGCCGACCACCAGCGTCTCCTCTTTCGATGTTCCCAATCGTTCGCGCGCCAGTTCGAGCAGGTAGGGAGCGGGTTTGCCGGCGAAAATGGGTTCCACGCCAGTCGCGGTGACAACCACTGAGATCCACGCCCCCGCGCCGGGGATTTCGCCGCGCGGGGTGGGGAAGGTCTTGTCGGGGTTGGTGGCGTAGAACGGCAGGCCGCGCCGCACCAGCAGCGTCGCCTCACGCATTTTGACGAAGTTGATCTGGCGGTCAATGCCCATCACCACCGCTTGCGCCCTTTCGGCCTCCTCCACCGAGAGCGGCTCGAAGTCTTTTTCGCGCAGGGCAGTCATCACGCCCGCCTCGCCGATGGCAAATACCCCTAAACCGCGAAGATTAAAATGTTGGTAAAGCAATTCCGCCAGCGCCAGGGAAGAAGTCACCACCTGCCAGGGTTGGATCGTCACGCCAAACCCGGCCAGGCGTTCGACGTATTCTTCCGGCGTGCGCGTCCCGTTGTTGGTGGCAAAGGCGACTTTCAGTCCGCGGGCGCGGATGCGGGCGAAGATAGCCGGCAGGTCGCCGATCGGCGCGTCGGCTTTCCATAGCACTCCGTCCATATCCAGGATGAGGGATTTTACTGAAGTGGGTAGTAGCATAAGGTAAATTCCAGAGACCCGGTTTCTCGGAGAAACCGGGTCTCTACCGTCACGGATTACTGCTTACTTCCTCTCCGGAAGCTCCAGCACCTGATCCACCACGCCATATTCAACCGCCTGGCGGGCGTCCAGGAAGAAGTCGCGGTCGGTGTCGCGCTTGATCACCTCCACCGGCTGGCCGGTGTGCCTGGACAGGATACCGTTCAACAGGGTCTTCAGGCGCATGATCTGCATGGTCTGGATCTCGATATCTGTAGCCTGGCCCTGCGCGCCGCCCAGCGGCTGGTGCAGGTGGATGGTGGAATTGGGCAAGGCGTAGCGGCGGCCTTTCGTACCGGCGGTCAGCAACACGGTCCCGAAAGAGGCGGTCACGCCAACGGCCACCGTGCTGATCGGGTTGGTGATCATCTGCATCGTGTCGTAAATCGCCAGCCCGGAGTAGATCACGCCGCCCGGTGAATTGATATACATCTGGATTTCACGCTCAGAATCCTCGCGGTTCAGGAACAACAACTGGGCGACGATAACGTTGGCGACCTGGTCGTCAATTGGCGTTCCGACGAAGATGATCCGCTCTTTGAACAAAAGGGAGTAGATATCGTAGGCGCGTTCACCCCGACCGGATGACTCGATCACCATCGGGATGACATTCTTGGCAAAATCGGAAATGGACATGGTTTTCTCCACACTAAACTTTATGCTTCCGGTTCAGGTTCGACCGGTTTCCTGCCGAATAGGTGCTGCGCAGCAACCAGCTTGCGCTGCGCTTATTCTTTTGTTTCGCTCTCGTCGGCCGGGATTTCGGCAGCCTGGCCGAGCGCGATTTCCTTCAAGCGTTCCAGGGCTAGCTGCGTGATGGCTCGATTTGCCGATTCGATTGTGATCGCCTCGATTATTTGCTTCGAAGGCTGGCTCTTACCGGCCATGGCTTTTTGAAATTCGGCAGTACCCTGCATCCCCGCCCAGGTTTGCCGGGTTGCCGCCTCGAGTCTCTCGTTGCTGGGCTTGATCTTCTCGATGCGTGTAAATTCTTCCAAGGTAAGCGACCGCTCCAACCGGCTGATGGCGGCTGGCCTGGCTTCTTCAGCGATGAATTTCTCTTTTTCCAGCTCGCGCATTTTGAGATAGGCTTCCAGATCCATGTTCTGTTCTGCCAGGCGGGCCTCGAAGTCCTTGATCACAAGTTCTATCTTATGCTCCAGAGCCTGGGGAGGGTATTTGATGGTTGCACCCTTTTTGAGTTCTTCGAGGAGATTGTTGAAATAAACATTGTCGTAGTCTACTTTCGAGCGTTGTTCCAGCTTGGCGCGCATGACATCCCGCAACGCCGCCAGGCTCTCTAAACTTCCGATCTGCCTGGCAAATTCATCGTTCAACTCGGGTAATATGACCCCCCGCACCGACTTGAGCGTCACTTCAAAATCAACTGTCAGGCCGCGTAAATCCTCGACGGCAGCGCCCTTCGATGAACTCAGGGCAGCGCCGGCTGGGTCGGAATCATCCAGGTCATACGCACGGGTAAATTTCCTGCTTTCGTCAACGTCCATACCGATGAGACTGCGCGAGAAACCCGCAAAAGGCCATTCGTCCTCTTTTTCATCTACACGGATAAAGATGGGATGGCCCTGACGTTCGACCACCGGCGCTGCGTCCGCCTCGGCTTGCGCATTAGCGCCGACGAGATCAATTATGGCAAAATCGCCCTCCTGTAGCGGGCGGTCAACCGTGTCGGTTTTGCTGTACATGCGCCTGAGTTCGTCAATCGCCTCGTCAACCTTGTCCTCGCCAGGAGCCTGCCAGTCATACGCCAGGCGGATGGCGCGGTAATCACCCAGGTCAACGCTCGGTTCGAGGGGTACTGTGAAAATGAATTTGGGCGATTCCAGGCTTTCGACTTTTTCGAGCGACCCGGGGCCGGCAGGATTGACTTCAGCCTGTTTGAGCGCTTGCGGGTAAACTTCGTTCACGAGTAGCTCAAAGGCATCCTGGGTGATCGTTTCGTCGCCATGGATGCGCCGGACGACATCGTAAGGCGCTTTGCCGGGGCGAAAACCGGGAATCTTGGAGCGTTCTGAGATCTTGCGGGCGGCGCGATGTTTGGCGCCTTCCAGTTGTACAGCTTCAATTTCGACGATCATGGTGAGCTGGTGGTCATCGCGGGGTTGGGTTTCTATTTTCAATGTGAGTTCCTTATAATTAATATTGCGCGAGTGGGGAAGGCGGGACTTGAACCCGCACGCCTCGCGGCACATGATCCTAAGTCATGCCTGTCTGCCAATTCCAGCACTTCCCCGGGTTCCAGTGTTCAGTTTTCAGTGATCAGTGTACAGTCTATGGTTAGCGGGAAGATTATAAGCGTAAGGGAGAAGGGCGTCAATAAACGGACTGCCCTGTTAACCAAACGCTGATATAATTGGCTGTCATTCTCCCGGAAGGACACCGGGAGAATGACAAAAACGCAAATTGTGATCATTTTGGAGGTAAATTTGGGACGACTGATCAATCCGGATAGCGCGGGCAAGGAACGCACCCGCCTGACAAAAACGGTTGCCCTGGCTGTGCGGGAATTGGCGAAACAGACCGCACCCGGCGCGGAATCGCGCGACCTGGCTGCTTATATTGCCTTATCTTTGGACGCCATCGCCGGGACGATTGACGTTTCGGTGACAGCCTGGGAAAAGCGCGGCTACTGGGTCAAGGCCGACCGCTTCCGCATGGAGTGGTTGTGGGCGGGTCATTTGGCCGGGAAGATGCGCGCGGCTCTCATCGCCGAGGACTGGGGAGGGGTGGCCGCGCTTGCCGCGCAAACCGCCCAAAGGTTGAGCAAGGTGAATGTCAGCGAGAATCACCGCTTGGGCAAGCCGTGGCAGGGGGCGTGGCAGGAATTAGAGCGCCAATGAAAAAGTCCCGAAGATACTCCGTCTTCGGGACTTTGTTTCTGTTATGGCGTTGTATACGTTACGACCAGGCTGGGATTTGTAAAGGTGATCCTGTCTTTGACAGCATCCAGGTTGGATGCTGCGAATTGCAGGCGCAACTGCAAGCGGCTGACAGCGCCGACTTTCGATTGAAGAGCTGTCTTTAGTTCCGGAGATACTTCGATGATATCGAGAGCGGCAGTCGAACCCCAATCCAGGGTATTCCCAGCCGGGAATCCGGCCACAAAATCCGCTGCTTCGAGCGTGGGGCCATAGTTGGTAACATAGCCATTCAAAACGCCCAAGCCAAATGGATTGCCGGTGGTTGTATAGATGGTGAAGTTAATTTTGACTTCTGTGATGGTGGCATTGGACGGGATGCTGGAAATATCGTAGCTCAGGAAAGCCTGGACCGTTTTAGTGATGTCCGCGTTCGACTCGCCAACAGTGAAGTCTGGCCAAGGACCGCCATCTGCACGGATGGTTCCGCTTTCAACGGCGACAGGCAGGAGCGTGACCGTGACGGAACTGCCCACCTTGATCAGCACCCAAAAGGATTTACCGCTGGCAAAGCTGAAATAGGTGCCGCCCGGCTCGCGCAGCTTCCAGAAACCCTGGTAGGTGCCTTTGCCTGCCGGGGCAGTAAGATTGACCGATAGATCCACCGTCTGACCGGGAGCCACCGTACCGCTGGTCAGGGATTGGGCATAACCAGCCGGTACGCCCAATGGATCGCCAGTGTCGAATACGAGTTGGTAGCCAGATGTCCAGGTGCAGGTGCCAATATTCTTCAGCCGCCAGATTTTTTGGAAAGTCTGCCCTGGAGACATGAGGGTGTTATCGGGGATGGTCACATCGTCTATAAAGGTAGCCAGATTGCATGGCAGCGGGGTCTGTGTTGCAGTCGGGATCGGCGTGGCTGTCGCGGGTATGGCTGTTGGTGGGATGTCTGCCAATGTTGGTGAGGCCTCGATCGGCGGTGGAGGCGGCTGAGTCGCTGCGACACGGGTCAGTTCGGCTGCCACAGTCTGGGCTGCGAGGGTATAGATCACGACTGGGTCCGGGGTTGGTTCTGCCCTCGGCAAATTGCAGCCCATCAGAACAACGATAACCAGGCTGGCAAGTACAACGCGAATTTGTTTCATCTTCGTTCCTCCTTACTTTACCTATGTATAGTTGACTAAACTGCAAAAAAGCTGTTTTACCACCAAAGGGGAAACGTCCCGAAGGTTTCCTCGAAAAAACTGGTTGAGCCGCTCAAACCTTCGGGACGGTGTACCGCAGAGACGCAGAGTACGCGGAGATAGGCTAATGAAGAACTCTGCGCTCTCCGCGCCTGCCCTGAGCTGGTGGTCGAGTTTGTCGAGACCTTGTCGAAGGGTTCTCGGCGGTTGGTTTTTTTTTAGTAGACTCATAGTTTAATCAATAAGGTAAACCTGGTCAATGACTAGAGAAAAACTCCCGGCGCCTTGAAGCAACCGGGAATGCACGGCTAGAACAAATCAGGCTGGCCGGCCGCTCGTTTCCCATCGAAGAGCAGGAATGGAGCCGCACGCGCGACGACGATACCCAGGCCGCGCAAGGCGCTCGGATCGCGCAACTTCCCTTGCCGGCGCGCCCGTAAAATGGCTTCCGCGCTTTTGGGACCGATACCGGGGACGCGCAGCAGTTCGCGCCGCTCAGCCCGGTTGACCTCCAGCGGCCGCCCGGACAGGTTGATCTGCGCCCAGGCCTGTTTCGGGTCTATCTGCGCCGGGAGGCAGCCATCGGCTTCGAAGGGCATCTCCTCCAGGTCGAAGCCATAATCACGTAACAGGAAGGAGGCCTGGTACAGGCGGCGTTCGCGAATGGCCGGCGTGGGAGGCTGGTTTTCCAGCGGAGTATCCGGGATGGGGTTGAAGGGTGAGAAATAGGCGCGTTTCAGTTTCAGATGGCGATAAAGATAAGCGGTGGTCGTCAGCAGTTCCAGGTCGGATTCGCCCGCGCCGCCGGTCACAAACTGGGTGACTGACGAGGGCCAGCGCCCTCCACGTTGTCCGGCAGTTGAACTGCCGAACATCAAGGGCGGAGATTGCGTGCGGCGGATTTCATCCACCCATTTCAACGGGGCAAGCAATTCTTCGGTAAATTGTTTGTGCGGCGCCAATTGCGCCAGCCGTCCGCTATTCGGCGCTTCGAGATTGACCGAGACGCGGTCGGCGATTTGCATGGCGCGTTCCACCTGGGCGCGTTCAGCGCCGGGCATGATCTTAAGATGGACGTAGCCACGAAAGCCAAGTTTGAAACGCAGGATCTCGATGGTTTCGATGAGCCTGTCCTGTGTGCGTATGCCGCCCCCGGCCATGCCGGAACTGATAAAAATCCCCTCGGCGATGCCGCGTTCATACAAGTGGGCAAACAGGCGGGCGAACTCTTCCGGCTGAAAGGTGGCGCGGCGGAAATCACGCCCGGCGCGGAAGGGACAGTAGTAGCAATCCCGTTCGCAGACCGAGGTCAGTAGAGTCTTGAATAGCTTGATGCGCTGACCGTTGGGCAGCACCGCCGGGTGGACATAAATATCCGTGTCACGTATTCCCGGGGTACATTCCACGGGTGAGGAGTAGGGCGCGCGGCGCGGAGCAGAGCCGGCATTGCATTCAGCATCCGGTTCGAAAGACATTTGGGACGAGAGGCTCTGCAAACGGGAAAGAGCATCTTTCATGGCTGTATTATAGAACATATATGCTGTTTGTCAAGCAGTGGAGTGACAAATGAATCAAGTATAATTATCCCCATGACCCATCCCACTCTCGTTTATCGCCTCCATGCCGTTCAACGTATGTTCGAACGGAAAATTTCTGTCAAGATAGCGCGTCAGGCGATTGAAACAGGGGAAACGATTGAAGATTATACAGACGTAATGTCGAGTCCCAGCCGTTTGGTACTAGGCTGGCGCGGCTTGCGGCCATTGCACATTGTCACCGCTGACAATAAAGAAGACAACGAGATTATCGTTATTACTGTTTATGAACCGGATCCAAAGCAATGGGAAGCAGATTTCAGGACCTGTACATCCCATCCGTGCTGCGGGCGGCAACTGATCTCCTTCGCCCGCGCATTACTCGCCGACCCGACGATGGCAGCATCGTGGAGCAGGGGACGCACGCCGAACTGCTGGCGAAGTAGGGGATTTATTATGAGTTGTACAAGACGGGGTTTCATGAGTAATATTCTGAAGGGCCCGCGCCTGATTGACTTGCCATGCTATAATAAAAGCCGCGAGGTGATTATGGAATCAACCAGTGTGCTAAATGATTTCAACTCTCTACCGCCAGATGCCCAAAAACAAGTATTGGATTTCATGGCGTTCTTAAAAATGCGCTACACCAGCGCGCCGCGTAAAAAGGCGAAACGTATTAGTATAACTAATGAACCCTTCGTGGGCATGTGGAAAGACCGCGAGGATATGCGCGACAGCGCAAAATGGGTACGGGAATTGAGGCAAAGGGAGTGGGGGGCCGGCTGTTTGACATCCCAATAGGGGAATCGCTCGACTAGATCCTCGCCATCCAAGTAGAAGCCAGTCAGCGGATAGGCGCGACCATCCCAGGCATCCTCGTCAACGCCTTGCACGAAGGGATTGGCAAACTGCACGAAGTAGATGCCGCCCGGCTTGAGCACCCGCGCCACTTCGCGGAAAATACTTTCCACCGAGGGGACGAAATTGACCGAGTAGACCTGCCAGACCACGTCGAAAGCCTCATCAGAGAAAACGGAAAGGTCGCGCATGTCACCGTGGATGGTGGTCACCGACAAGCCGTGGTGCGCTGCGCCCTGGCGGTCGCGTTCCAATTGCACGTCCGAGAGGTCCAACACGGTGACTTTTGCCCCCAGCAACCCAAAGGCGACCGAATCCTGCCCGCCGCCGCTGGCCAGGCAGAGTACATTCTTTCCGTTCACATCCTTCAGCACGCCGTGCCGATAGATATATTCGGCCACCTGCTCGCGGGTGAAATCCAGAAAAGGCCGTGAATATTCCACATTGGCGCGCGCCAGTGCGTTCCAGCGGGCGCGGTTATCTTGGCTGATAGCATCCATCATTTTGCTCCTGGAAAATGTTGTATAATCTTTTTCGGAAGGTGCATCCATGCCCGAAATCAGCCGTTTCTTCGGAATCGTGATTCGCATGTATTATAACGAACACATGCCGCCGCATTTTCATGCCGATTATGACGAGTACCATGCTGAGATAACCATCGAAACCATGGAAATCCTGAAAGGGAATCTACCTCAGCGTGTACTCGGATTGGTTCTGGAGTGGACGGCAATCCATCGCGCAGAATTGCGCGCCGATTGGAAGCGCACCCGGTCCCGCCAGACTCTCGAACCAATTGCACCTTTGGAGTAGATCACATGAACCAGATTGTCTTTGTTGCGCCTCTTGAAAAATACCTGATTGAGATTGAATTCGACGACGGCTTTCGTAAAATTGTTGACATTCGGCCCTTCATCGGCGATGGCATTTCAGCGGATTTACTGGACGAAGCATACTTTCGTCAGGTATCACTGGAAGAAGGCGGCGGAATTTGCTGGCCAAACGGCTATGATTTCTGCCCGAATTTCCTGCGGGAAGATGTCCCTGCGCAGGTGGTAGTCACCGCATGATGCCCACACGCTTAGTAAGTGCGACGCACCTCGCAGGTGCATCGCACTTCTATTTACCACTATTCCACTGATCACTGAAAACTGAACACTGATCACTTGATCACCGGCAGCGCCTCCGCCACCGCCACGCCATACGCCTGTTCCTTCTCGAACTTGAACTGCTGCGTGTACAGGCGGTAGTAATGGCCGCGATTGCGCAGCAACTCGGCGTGCGTGCCGGTCTCGGCGACGCGGCCCTCCTCGATGACCACGATGCGATCCGCGCGGCGGATAGTGCTCAAGCGGTGGGCGATGATGAACGAGGTGCGTCCCGCCATCAGGGCTTCCATGCCGCGTTGGATCAGCGCTTCGGTCAGCGTATCCACGCTGGAGGTGGCCTCGTCCATGATGAATATCTCGGGCCGCGCCAGCACGGCGCGCGCCAGGCTGACGAGTTGCTTTTGCCCGACCGAGAGCAGGTTGCCGCCCTCGCCGACCTCCTGCTCGTATTTCTTCTCGAAGGTTTCGATAAACTCATGCGCGCCGGCAATCTTCGCCGCAGCCTCGACATCCTCGTTGGATGCTTCCAGCCGGCCGTAGCGGATGTTCTCGCGAATCGAACCGGAGAACAGGTGCGGGGTTTGCAGCACGATTCCAATGTGAGAGTGAATTGATTGCAGGGTGTAATCGCTATAGTCGCGCCCGTTGATGCGGATCACGCCGGCCTTCGGCTCGTAGAAGCGGCACAACAGGTTGACGATGGTCGTCTTCCCGCCGCCGGTCGGCCCAACCAGGGCAATGGTCTCGCCCGGCTTGACTTTCAGCGTGAAGTCGGTCAGCACTGGCTTGCGGTCCTCGTAGTAGAAATCCACGTGGTCGAATTCGATCTCGCCGCGCATCGTCTCCGCCGGGAAAGCCTCGGGGCGGTTGCGTATCTCAGGTTCGGTATCCAGCAATTTGAAGATGCGTTCAGCGGACGCAATCGAATGCTGCATCTCGGCGTAGACGCGCGCCAGGTCCTGCACCGGCCAGATCATGAAGGTCAGGTACGAGACGAAGGCATGGATCGCGCCAACGGTGAACAATCCGATCTGCGCCTGCATCCCGCCGTACCAGACGATGGCGCCCAGCGCGAAGGCCGAGACGATCTGCACGGTGGGCAGGAAGAGGGCCGAGAGCCAGGCGGCGCGGTAACTGGCGCGGTACATGTTGTCGGTCAGTTGCGAGAACTCCTTCAGGTTCTCGTCCTCGCGTCCCAGCGCTTTGACCACCCGCACGCCCTGGATGTTTTGGTTGTACTCGCCGGTGATCTTCGAGTTGGCGCGGCGGCTGTTGCGGAATTCCACCAGGATCTTCTTGCGGAAGCTGACCGCGATGACGATCAGGATGGGGATGATCGAAAAGACGATCAGCCCCAGTCTCCAGTTGATGACCAGCATGAAGATGGTGGACATGAGGATGCTGACCACCGCCCAAGTCACATCCAGCAGGCCCCAAGTCATCAGGCTGGAGACGCGCCCCGTGTCCGAGGTGACGCGCGCCATCAGCCGCCCGACCGCGTTCTGGCTGTAGTACGAGAGCGAGAGGTCCTGCAGATGGTTGAAGAGCGCCTTGCGCAGGTCGTACTGGATGCGCTCGCCAAGCACCGCGGCCAGGTAGATGAACGAGAACACGAACGCCGCCTGGAGCAGCTGCATGCCGCCGTAGATAGCAGCATACTTCAACAGCACCGGTACGTTCTTTGCCACGATGCCCTCGTCAATCATCAGCTTGTTGACGTAGGTGAAGATGGCATCCTGCGCGGCGGTCAGGATGATGGCGGCCAGGAAGCCGGCCATCCACTTCCAATGGGGTCGCAGCAGTCCAACGATGCGCTTGAATGTCGGCGCGGTCAGCGGACTGGTATGTTCTTCTTCTTCGAGTTCGAGGATCTCGTCTGGCATAGTTGACTCTCCATTCGAGGAGGCGTGATGGCAAAAGATGAAGGATGAAAGATGAAAGATGAAATTCATCTTTCATCTTTTCGCTTTCATCTTTTTTATTTGCCCATTCGCTTCTTGATCTTCGTCACGATGGTCACGAAGATGGCGATGAGTTCGTTGGTCTCCTTGATGAGCGGTTCCAGCGTTTTCGCGGGAACGATACCCGCTTTGACAAGCAAGTCCAGCCAGTAGTCGGTTTCGTCCAACTCCTGCAGGAGACCCTCGAATTTGTTGACAACATCCGCGTCGGATTTTGCCCGATGACCTTCGCGATAGTGCGCGCCGACAGAAGTGCCAGATCTCAAAACCTGTTTTCCAATCACCTGGGCTTCGGTTGTCTTTGGCAGGCGCACGTACATGCGGATGATCTGCAACGCAAACGCGCTCGTCCGCTCCTTCAAATCTTGCAGATTTTCACTTGTCATTTCGCCTTCTCCTTTCATCCTTCATCTTTCATCCTTCATCTTTTATCTTTCATCTTTTGCCCTTGCGATTTCATCTTCCAATTCTTCGTCAATCCGAGTCTGGATATCATATATCTTCCGGTACATCCCATCCTGCGCCACCAACTCTTCATGCCTGCCCATCTGGACGACCGCGCCCTTGTCCATCACCAGGATCAAATCGGCGTTCATCACCGACTGGATGCGGTGGGCGATGATGAAGGTGGTGCGGTTCTCCATCAGTCCATTCAGCGCGCCACGGATCTCAGCCTCGGTTTCGGTATCCACCGAGGAGGTCGAATCGTCCATGATCAGGATGCGCGGGTTCTTCAGCAGCGTACGCGCAATCGCCACGCGTTGTTTCTGCCCGCCGGAGAGCGTCACGCCCTTCTCGCCGACCAACGTCTTGTAGCCGTCCGGGAAAGTCAGGATGACATCATGGATGGCCGCCGCACGCGCCGCTTTTTCGATTTCATCCTGCGCCACATCCCGCCCGACGCCGTAGGTGATGTTTTCGCCAATCGAGCGGCTGAACAGGAACGGCTCCTGCTCGACGATGCCAATCTGCCGCCGCAGGTACTGGCGCGGGTAATCCTTCAACTCGGCGCCGTCCAGCAGAATGTGGCCGTCGGTGTACTCGTGGAACCTCGGCAGCAGGTTGACCAGCGAGGTCTTGCCCGCACCGGTCGAGCCGAGCAACGCCACCGACCCTCCCGGCTGGATGCCGAACGAGACATTCTTGATCACATGCGCGCTGCCGTCTTCGTATTGGAAGGATACTTTGTCGAAGACGATCTCGCCACGTACCGGATCCTTCGACAGGCTCAGGACGGCGCCCTGGGCCTGCACCCGGCCATCGGTCAACGGCTCCCGCTCCTGCTTGACGATCTCCATCAGGCGGCCGTACGAGACCAGCCCGGTCGAAGTCTGGACTATGTTACGGCCCAGGTTGCGCATCGGCCAGATCAGCCATACCACCAGCCCGACGTAAGCCGGGTATGTGCCGACCGTGATCTTGCCATTGATGGCCAGGATGGCGGCGAAGATGAATCCGCCGAGCATCTGGAAGCCGCAGAGGATATCCGAAAGCGGCCAGAAGAGCGAGTGCATCTTGAGGAAGGTCTTGCCGCGCAGGAATTTTTCCCAGTTGTCCTTCTCGAACTTGGCCTTCTCGTATTCCTGGCGGGCGAAGGCTTTGACCACCCGCACGCCGGTCAGGTTCTCTTGCAACGTTGTCGAGAGCACCGCCTCCTGTTCCTGGTATTTCTCGTAAGTCTTCGTCACCTTCTTGAAGAACCACAGCGAGACAGCCAGGATGACCGGAATGACCACAATCGAGGCCAGCGCCAGTTTCCACGACAACTGCCAGATGGCGGCCAGGTTGATGATGAACAGGAAGAGGATGCGTCCGATGCCGATGGCCTGTTCGTTGAAGAAGTTGCGCACCGAGTCCACGTCCGAGGTGACGCGCTCGATCAGATCGCCGGTGGGCGTTTTGCTGTGGTAGGCGAAACTTAGCCGCTGGATGTGGTCGAAGAGGAAGTTGCGCAGGCGGCGGGTGATGCCCTCGGCGGAGTATGCCGCCAGGCGTCCCGACACGAACGAGAATCCGCCTTCAATGATTGCCAGCCCGACGAAGCCGAGCGCGATGATGATCAGCGTGCGCTCGAGCGTCCCGGCGAAGGGCAGGGCGTCGCCGAGGATGGTATCCGCGAAGTTGCGTAGCAGGATGTAGGTTAACATCTTCGCCAGCGCCGAGACCGCCAGCGAGAGATTGGCCGCCGCGTATGCCAGGCGATAATCCGCCATCATCCGCCACAGACCGATCAGTTTCTTTTCAGTCAACGCCCGGCGGAAGTCGAAGTAGGTTGAGATGGGTGCGATAGATGCCATAATTTTTCTCTTGACTCCCCTCTACCGCTGGTGGTCGAGTAGGCGTGCCTTCCGCCGTATCGAGACCTGGGAGAGGGGCAGGGGCGATGCCCTGAGCCTGTCGAAGGGTGAGGGCAAACAAAAAGCCACGGCGCTTGAGGCGCCGTGGCTGTGAGACACACGCGATTTGACCTTTACCGGTCAACAGGCGCACTCCGAGGAGGGTTAAAAGCGAAACCACCCTTAGCGACTTCGAGAATGCTGATGACCATGAGCGCGCCTCCTTTCCTTAGAATCTAATTAATAACAGGCGAGAGTCTATCACTGACACCCGATTCGTGTCAAGCACGATTTTAATATTCGCGTCATTCGCCTATTCGTGGTATTCGCGTTAATAAATTAGAGTAGGCAGGGGAGTCAGATGCTGACTGTCTGCGCCAGATTGTGGATCCACTTGCGGGAGAAAAATCGCCGCAGGCCGAGCACCCATTTGGCGAATTCTTCTGACATCACCAGCAGATAGACCCAGTGGACCGGTAAGTGAAAAACGAACGCGCCGATGAAGGCAGCCGGCACGCCGACAAACCAGATGATATAGCCATCAATAATCAGGCTATAGTGGGTGTCGCCGCCGCCGCGCAGGATACCGACAATCATGATCATATTCGATACCCGCAGCCAGAACAGCAGGCTGACAATGGTAAGCACGTTGCGGGCGGAGTGAATGACAGCCGGAGAGACCTTGTAGAGTGAAAGGACTGCATCCGCGCTCATGAAGATTATCCCGCCCATCAGGATTGCTCCGCCAACGCCCAGCCCCAGCGAGCGGGCGCTGTAGCGAAAGGCCTCCTTCTCCTGACCCGCGCCGATGCGGTTGCCGACCAGGACTGCCGTGGCGCTGCTGATGCCCATGAAAATCACCATCGCCAGCATGTCAATCGTGCCGACGATGTTCACCGCCGCGATGGAATCCGTCCCGATGCGTGCATAGACCACATTGTAGGTGGTGATGCCCATAGACCAGAGAAACTCGTTCAGCGCCACCGGCAGGACCGGCTTGAGCACCTTCCAGGCGAATTGCGCGTCCAGGTCGAGCAGTTCGCGGAGGGTCGCCGCGGCTGGCGAACGCCGGGCGTAAATGAAGATCAGCAACGCCGCGCATTCGATGATCCGCGCAATCAGTCCGGCAATCGCCGCGCCGCGCACGCCAAGTTCGGGCAGGCCGAATTTACCAAAGATGAGCGCGTAAGCCAGCAGCGTGTTGAGACTGAGCGCCGAAACGCTGACCGCCAGCGGCAGTTTCACCTCACCGATGCTGCGCATGACAGAGGCATAACTGAACGAGACCGCGAAGAAGGCGAACGACCATCCAAAGATGCGCAAGTACTCGCTTCCCAGCGCAATCACCTGCGGGTCTTTTGAATAAATACCTAAAATCTGGGCTGGAAGCACTTCGGCCAGAAACAGGAATATACCGCTGGCGGCCAATCCGAGCGCGAGACATAAGCCGAGCACTTTGCGCAGGCTGGCAATATCCTTTTTTCCCCACAATTGGGCGGTGAATATGGCCGCGCCGCTGGCGATGCCGAACATCAGCAGGCTGAACAGGAAAAAAACCTGGTTGGCCAACCCGGCTGCCGCCAGCGAGACCTCGCCCAACTGTCCAAGCATCATAACCCCGATCATATTCAGCGAGGCGGTGATGAAATTTTGCAGGGCGATCGGGATGGCGATTTTAAAGAGCTGCCGGAAATACTCACGGTCGCGGTAGAGCGCAAAGATGCGTTGAATGATGGTCATTGAAAATATGGATGCCTTGTGGTTTGAGATAACTGCCCGATTATACCCTCCGAAAGTGGCTGTCTTGAAAATAGCCGGCATTTTCATGCTGGGATTTGCCGTGATAAACTGCCAGGTGTAGTGCGAAATTAATTTCGCATTA
>JASEHI010000058.1 GCA_030018695.1 Anaerolineales bacterium | reverse complement strand
ATTTCACATGCTTCAATATTACTGAAGCCCATATCCAATAACCGGGCGCAAAACGCCCCTTCTCCTGCTCCTAAATCCAAGACTCGAATTGTGGGAGAAAGTTTTAATTTTTGGATTATTTCGGCGACCAGTATATGCACATTCCCGGTAGCGCCAATAGCAATACCTTTATAACTATAGCTAATTCCTTTTGCCAAATTATTACTCCTCATTGCTCCGTTGCAAACACTCTCTAATGTGCCGCTTCGGTGTTTTTCTAATCTTTGCGCAGAGAAATTTATTTTCTCGTGCAAACAAACATGACTCGGGTTGTGGCGAACCCGTAGGCCCATAAACGCCGGAAACCAAGCCTGTAAAGCAGGCTGCTGAGAGCCATTGAGAATTTAAAGGTGGGCAAACGCAGCCAGATGCGATTCAGGGTTGGCGGATGTCGGAGCAGGAAGGCTGTCGGTTCAAAACCATGGCGTTCGAAACATTCAAACCACTGCCGGATGGTATATTCATGCTCACCAAAGTCCCGGCGGGTAAAACTTTGACCGGGGGGAATGCCGTATTTTTGTTTCAGCTGGTCAGGCAATTCCCGGTCTAGCATTTCCTTGAATTTTTCCTGGGTGTATCGATCCGGCCAGGCGCGATCGATCGCAATAATAATGCCATCTTTGTCAAGCACCCGGTCACATTCCTTCAGGGTCGTATCAAGATCCTCCGAGTGGTGCAAAGAGTCGATGTCCAGTAGAATGTTGACGGAACCATCCGCCACATCCAGGCGATTGAAATCGCCGACCACGCGTTGAATCTTGCCATGTTGCGCCTCGAATTTTTCGAAGACAACCGGCATGATCTTCTCTACAAAATACTCGGAAAATTCAACCGCATAGACATTCTCCACCCCCTCCAGCCTGGAAAGGATGCAGGCACCAACGCCTGTCCCGGAGCCAAGGTCTATCGCGACGCCTCGCGCGTTTCTTTTTATTCTTTGGAGGAAATCGAAAGCGCCACCAATCAATTGTTCAAATTGAACATAGTCGCGTACGGCCTGCCCATGAGTCTCTACAAGGGATTTGCCGTCGATCATGGCGTCCATCTCGACATTGGCGCGATTCTCCATGGCTTTTTTGGCTGCAAGAAGCGCCAAGTCTGTCATGCCCCAGGTAAGAGCCGGCTTCAGATCGTTATTTTTCATGTTGTTGCTCCAATAGAGTGAGAAGGTATTTTCCCGTCCGTACTCCGGCACAGCCATCGGTAAATGTGCATTCGTCGGTAATAAATTTACGGCGTTTCTCGTTGTCCGCTTCCGGATGCTGCAGATAGAAATTAACATGTTCGCAAACCTGATCCCGGTTGACCGCCACCCGCCCGGCGCCGGCCAAACGGAAACGCTGGTGCGTGGGCCAGTCACCGATGGCTGTCAGGGGCAGGGAATAAACATCCCTTCTGTTCCAGCCGCCGGGAGTGTCAATGGTTACACTGACAATGGGACAGTCATGGATGGCCGTCTCCACCACCATGGTGGAATAGACGGTCAGGAAGACATCCGACCAGGCCATCATGGAGGCCTTTTCGGGCATGTCCTCGCCGGAGTAATGCGCCAACCCCGCTCCCAGCGAAACCGGGTCCACCACGCGGACATGGGGCATATCTGCGACGTATTCGATGGTGCGCTTGCGCTCCACTTCGAAGCGCGAACCAGCGATGAAATGGTTGGGGTGGAAACGGATGAGCAACTGACAGGGTTCGGCCAGTTCTTCATTACTCACAAGGTCAGCGATCGCTTTCATATTGGGGAAATTGGGATGCAGGGTCTCGAAACTACAGGCGTAGGAGAGCAGTTTGCGATTCGGGTCCAGCCCGTGCTGGCGGAAATACTCATCGTGCGGAATAAGCCACTCGCGTTTGAAATAGCCGTCGTAGGCAGGGATGCCGCCAATGAAGACCCGCTCCGGGTCCCAGTCCGAGCCGAGAACATATTCTTCCTTCTGGATCTCAGACCAGCAAGCGAGGTAATCCACCGGAGCACCGTTCATGGCATAGGAGGAAGGGTTGTCCCATCCGACGGTCACGGCCGCGGTGCGAATACCGCGCCGGGCCGCTTCACGCAGGATGTAGCGGTCCGTGCGCCAGCCGGGCGTGCGCGCCACGACCAGATCAGGCTGGTACTTCTCGAACAAGTCATCGTAAATGTGCGGAATGTAGCGGTTCTGGGAGCGGACGATGAAACGGCGCAGCGGACGCGAGCGGCGCATCAACCAGATAATGAAGCGCAGGATGGGCAGGGCATAGCAGCCGCGGCCGGTAAAACTTTTGGCCTGCAGGTGGTAATTGCCTTCCAGCGCAATCGTGTTGATGCGGTTGGAACCGCCCACCCAGCGCAGCAGTTGCAGGCAGCGCTGGAGGAATGGATCCACGCTCTGGAAGTAACGCTCGCACTCTTTCGCGCGGATGCCTTCGAAGATCAACCCGGGTTGCCGGAAGCGTGCTTCGATGGCCGGGAGGGATTCATCGTCGGTAAAGAAAATCACCTCCACTCCCGCCTTCAGGAGTGTGGAGGCGATATCGGATTGAAGAAAATAGATCAGTGCCAGGCCATGATCAGCGATGATAAAGATACGTTTGGTCATGGCTATTCTCGTACCAACCAGGCACGTTGAGGAAAAATTCTGGCAAGGATGCGCCGCCGGAACATACCAATGCAGCGTTTGAGCGCCGCCCCTCGTTCCGGGCGAACAGGTTGCAAGTCAAGCTGCACGGCGGGGCGGCAGAGAGCTGTCAGGAAGAGCGGGAAAATCGCCGAGTTGGGACGCCCATGTTTCTCGAACTTTATGATCTCGAATCCGCTCCGGCACAAAACCTCGCGCAGAATGTGAGGACTGAATGCATACAGGTGAGCCACTTCGAATGAATCGTGTGCGTATAAATTCGGGACCTCGAGCAGAAGCCAGCCATCCGGAGCCAAGATAGACTCACGCAGATGGGACAGGTAACCAACAGGGTCAGCGAGATGCTCGAGAACATGTGACATCGTGACTAGATCGAAACGCGCCTCCCCAGCCTTTTCGAGTTCCTCCAGCGCGGCGTAGACAGCCAGCCCTTCCTTGCGGGCGTGGGTGCGGTGCGCTCCGCCCGGTTCGATGCCGGCCGGCTGGCAATGGTACGTTTCCGTAAAACGCTGCAACAGGATGCCCAGAGAACAGCCAATATCGAGATGACGGGCAACTTTTTCCACAACCGGTCGTGCAAACGTAAAAAGCGATTCGGCGCGGGCGCGCTGGACGGTCACGTTTCGGGCGGTTGGGTCGGAGCTGCCTTCGTAGAGCAGGCGGTATTCTTCCGCATAAAAGGCGGCTGACTCGGCCTCCGTCATACGCGGGGATTGGTAAACCAACCCGCACTCCTGACAGAGGCGATTGGTCACAACCTGGCCGCGGAACTCGCGCCGGTCGAAGAACTGGCTGCGGCCGCTGCCGCATAACGGACAAATAAGGACATCTTCAGGCATGATCTAATCCACGTTGAAGAAATACAGGCGAAAAATCCGGTTGTTGAGCCACAGAAGCGACCGCCGGATGACCGGTAGCCACAGTAACCGCCGCAGCAGGGATTTGCGTTTCGGCGTGACAGCAGTTTGGGTGACGCCAGACAGGCGGTTGCCCATGTGCCAGACCAGCGGCTGCTCGGTCGTCAAACGCAGAAGTCCCATCCCGTTAATCGCTACATCCAGAGCACGCTCGCCGCGCATCGGCTGTTCAGAGGGCAGCGGGATGATCTTCTTCAGCAGTTCGCTGCGCGCCAGAAACTGGAAATGTGTCGCGCCAATAAAAGCGGTCTTGCTATTCAAGGACAGGCGGTAGTCTACACCACTGGAATGATCCTGGCGGGCCTGTGTTTCCTCGTGACCAATACTTTGCACATGTTCCCAGTAGGTCTCCCAATCCAGGGAGCATTTTTCTTCCAACACGCCCGGGGCTTGTTTCCGCGCCCATTCCAGCGTGGCGGTGGAATACTGCATAGGGGTTCGCAATGGCCGTGCGGTCACCATGCCCACGTTGGGGAACGCCTCGAACAATTCCAGCGAGGTCGCCAACCAGTCAGGGCGGAAGCCGATGTCGCCATCCGAAAAGGCGATGTACTTGCCCGCTGCCGCGCCGAACATGAAATTCCAGGCGCCGATCTTGCCGATGTTCTTATCCGAGAGCACCAGATACTGGATGATGCCCTGTTCGTAGGCCTCTTGCAGGTACTGGCGCACCTCGCGGCAGGAATGGTTATCGAACACCATCAGGTCGTGCGCTTCGGGTGTGTTTGCATGGATACTGGTAATACAAGCCTTGAGCACGTCCAGACTCTGCTCGTAATAGCCGCTCAAGAACGCGATACAGTTGACCACCGTCACCGTCACTTCGGCAGGCTGGGCCACTTTCTCGACGAAACGGGCCGGGTTATGTCCTACGCGCATAATTATTTCCTCGGTTTGACGGATAGCGGACGCTGCATCTGTTGGAGACGCAGGGACAGCTCCCAGCCCCAGCCTCGACCGGCGTCGTTGATCAAGGAGCGCTCCAGCCGCCGCAGCCAGCGCACCACCCGTACCTCGGGCCTGCGTACCCGTCCCCGGACCAGCTCACGGTTGGTATCCAGAATGTTATAGACACACTTGCGCCCCCCGGCTTTCGCCAGATTCGACTTGGCCACCTCCGAGCCATACGGCGGCTTTCCGCCGGGCAGGTGGCTGTAATCGTGGTTCTGGTGGACGACAAGCACATCCCGCGAGGCGTCAATCGCCATGCCAAAAGTCGTGCGGGCATGGTAGACCATCCAGTTATCCCAGGCCGGGCGCCCGATGGTGAAATCAGGCACCTGGGTGTAGAGATGGCGCGGGAAGACGAAATAATCAATGCCCCACGGCGAGTAGAATTTGCCGCGCTGCGCCACATCGAGCCGTAGACGGGACTCCCAATCACCGCTGAAATCGAGCGGCCCGCTCAGATCCAGGTCCCAGCGCTGGCCGACCAGCAGGAAATCCCGCGCCTGCTCTGCAACCTGCCGCGCCGCCCGCACCACGTCTGACATCAAAATCATGTCGGCGTTGGCGTAGCACAGCAGCGGGCTGTCGCTGTGGGTGTGGCCGATTTCCATCACGGACCTGACGATCGGGATACCTTTTTCGTCGCGCGCCACGTCTGGCACGTTCTTGACGCCAAACTCCCTGGCGGCTTCGGGGATACCCGGTTCATCCCCAAGCATGATGACTTCCACGTCCGCCAGACGCGTCCAAGCAGCCAGGGCGTTGCGCTGGATGAGGTTGATGTGCGGGTTGGTGAACGGCTTGGGGGCCGTGAAGATGGTTAGAAAAGTCATGAGTGATCTCTTTCACCACAAAAGGAAAAATTTATGATTGACACTGGTTTATGAATGTGCTAGAATGATGCCAGAGCGGTATCGTAAAGCCTGGTGACTTTGGCCGTCCGGAGGATGGACCTAGCCGTTCCTGCGATGGAGCGGGACAGACTGAAATCGGAGCCCAGGGTGAGCCGCTCTTGAATTCCCCCGCGAGGGGGATTTTGCTTTTTAGAACGGGCGTCATTTCTTTTCCTTCTGCCAGATCTGTTTGGTCACCAGTTCCTCTGCGATAATTCTCGGCGCAATCTGCTCGTAGAATTTGGTATTGCCGCGTTCGTACTTTTGAAACAAGGCCCAGGCGATAAAATCCACTGCTTGCAATTCTTTGGCAAGCAGCGAATCTTCTTGGCGGATCATTACATAACGCTGTGGTAGGCTGGAGATTCCTTCTCGAATCGTCCTTTCCAGAAGATAACGCGAATGCTCTTTGGTATAGCGCCGGTCGAGGACGATTTCTATGCACGGGTAGCGCTTGACCAATTTTGCCACCAGGCGCGCCACTGCCCAGCGGTAGATGTCTTCCGGGTCTTTTGGATGCTGTTCAATGATCCGGCGGTCAACGATGACCGAGAAAATCTCAATGGGTTCCCGCGCCATTGCTGTCAGCAGGTTTTCCGTGAGCGTATCCCGCTCTTTTTTCGCCTTCAATTCGCCAGATGCCAGCGATGAGCCATATTTCTTTTGGGCTTTGCGAACGATCCTGGCAATGGCCCGAGAGTTGTCAGTGCCCAGGGCGGCCACAACCAGAATGTGGTTTTGGCGTGAAGAAGCGACATTTCCCGATTCGTCTATGAAGGCATAATGCAGCGCATTCTCTATGTCCATGATTGTACTCGATGGCGGTTATGGGGTGGAAAAGTCGGCGCGCAAGTCGCTGGCGGCTTCGGGGATACCGGGTTCATCCCCAATCAGGATGACTTCCACGTCCGCCAGACGCGTCCAAGCAGCCAGGGCGTTGTGCTGGATAAGGTTGATGTGCGGGTTAGTGAACGGCTTGGGGGCCGTGAAGATGGTTAGAAAAGTCATGAGTGATCTCTTTCACCACAAAAGGAAAAATTTATGATTGACACTGGTTTATGAATGTGCTAGAATGATGTCAGAGCGGTATCGTAAAACCTGGTGACTCTGGTTGTTCGTAGAACAACCTAGCCATTCCTGAAATGGAACGGGAGAGAATGAAATCGGAGCCCAGGGTGAGCCGCTCTTGAATTCCCCCGCGAGGGGGATTTTTCATTGCTCGCTCCAGTCGGTTTCCTTGAACAGTTCTTCCACAATCACGTTGGGGGCGATGATGTCGAAAAAGCGGGTGTCGCCCCGTTCGTATTTTTGAAAAAACGCCCACGCCACGGCGTCGGCGGCTTGCAGTTCCTTGCGCGTGTGCGAACTCTGCTGAAGAATCAAGACCAGTTTTTGGGGCAAATCCACAATTCCCTGGCGAATATGCCGCTCCAGCGCGAAACGCAGGTTCTCATTGGTATAGCGGCGGTCGAGGCAAATCTCAATCCACGGAAAACGCTCCACAAGATGATGCACAGCGCGTGCCACAGCCCGCCGGTAAATCGCTTCGCTTTCCTGGGGTGGGTGCACAATCGCCTGTTGGTCAACGATGATGGCGACAATGCTCACATCATGTTCTGCAATCGTTCGTAACATACGCAAATTTGCCGCCTGCGAGGCTCTGGCGGCCTTTAGTTCTCCGCTGGTCAAACTGCGCCCGTACTTCTTGAGCGCCCGGCGCACCGGCAATTCAATCTCGCGCGGGCGGTCTGCGCTCAACACGGCGACCACCAGGAAGTGGCTGCCCGTCGCAACGCCGACAGTTCCCGATTCGTCTATGAAGGCATAACGAGGCGTAGTTTCCATGTCCATGATTGTACTCGATGGAGGTTATGAGGCGGATATGTGTTCCTTTCCCTGCCGAAGGCCTACTCGGCGGGTATAACCTCGAGCCCTTCGTGGTTGGCACGATGTCGGTGATGAAGTAGGCGGAGTGGTTAGAACCGATGGTGCGAGAGCCGATTTGGATGTCCATGGTGTCATTCTGTAACTTACGATTGCAAGAGAGTGAGGTATAATTTTAGCGATGTCATCCAACCGCCATACATCAAACCAGCAATGAAATTGCCCAACAGAGAAAATGCCTTCGTCCCGCTCGCAAAGCTGCGAGACTATCTTCTCTCGGAGACTCATACGGATGGCAGATCAAAAGCCATATTCTTTCGGGCCGTTGGCTTCGATGAGGCAAGCGTAGATTTGTTTGCTCAGAGTCTGTTGAACATTGCTCGCGACGAGAATGTAATCGGGGTTGTGACTTCCCGACACGGCGTGAAATATGTCATTGATGGTCGGCTACACACGCCCTCAGGAAGCTTCGTGAGGGTGCGAACGATATGGATTGTGGACGCAGGGCAGGATAAGCCCCGTTTTGTGACGGCTTACCCGACCAAATAAGGAGTAAGTTATGAAAGAACTGGATTTGGTGGTATTGACACGAGATTTTGCAGAATATGGCCTGCTACGAGGGGACATCGGGACAATCGTGCATTGTTACAGCGACAGCGAGGGTTTTGAGGTTGAGTTTGTCACCGCTGACGGCGAAACGATAGCCGTATTGACTTTAACCCTGGCAGACATCCGGCCCCGCGAGCGAAAAGAAATCTTGCAGACGCGACAATTGGCGCCATCGGCTGCATAGGTTGAACTGCACCCTGAACAGGCGTCCCAATGAAAATCACAGGTATATCCTGGCTCGCGGACATTATCGAGAAACTCGAGAGTAAACATAATGTTCAGAGGCAAGAGGTTATAGAGGTCTTCGCTAATCTGCCACATATTCGATTTGTCGAAAAGGGGCACCGAGTTGACGAGAACCTCTACGCTGCGCTTGGACAAACCAATGACGGGCGTTATCTGATTGTCTATTTTGTCCACAAGCTGGATAAGCGAGCGTTGATCGTATCTGCACGGGAGATGACCCGGGTAGAACGGAGGCTATATGAAAAAAGGTAAAAGCTCCATTTCGAAGGCCCAGTCTTATAGGGAGATGGGAGAGTTTTGGGATACCCACGATTTGAGCGACTATTGGGACCAAACGCATCCTGTTGAATTCGAGATTGATATTCAATCCGAGATCATGTATTACCCATTGGAGGTAACGTTGTCGGATAAGATGCGATCTGTCGCCGAACAGCGAGGGGTATCGCCAGAGACTCTGATCAACCTGTGGGTGCAAGAAAAACTCCTTCAAGAAATGGCGTCATCTTGACCTGCTGTTAAAAACTTCGCAGACCCGGGAAAGGGGTGAACATAAAATTCCCAAGCCTACAACCCCAGCTTCTGCCTCACCTGCCCCTCGATCCATGGGTAGGCGCGCGCCAGGCCGTCCTCAAGGGAAATTTGCGGCTCCCACTTGAGCACTTCACGCAGGCGGGTGTTGTCCGAATTGCGCCCGCGCACGCCCATCGGTCCGGGGATGTGCTTGATGGTGATTTTGATGCCGGCGATATCCGCGATGCTCTCGGCCAGTTGGTTGATCGTCACCATGCGGTCCGAGCCGAGGTTGAGCGGGGAGGTGTGGTCGGAGCGCATCAAGCGGTAGATACCTTCCAGGCAATCGTCAACGTGACAAAAGGAACGCGTCTGCTCGCCGTCGCCCCACATTTCGATTTCGTGCTTGCCGGTCAATTTGGCGATGGCAATCTTGCGGCTGAGAGCCGCCGGGGCCTTCTCGCGTCCGCCGTCCCAGGTGCCTTCCTCGCCGAAGATGTTGTGGAAACGGACGATGCGCGTCTCCAGGCCGTAATCCTGGCGGTAGTGGGTGCACAACCGTTCCATGACCAGCTTCTCCCAGCCGTAAGCATCCTGGGGTTGGGCCGGGTAGGCGTCCTCTTCTTTCAGCGGGACAACGTTGGCGTCCGTCTGCTTGTAATCGGGATAAATGCAGGCTGACGAGGTATAGAAGTAGCGTTTTACGCCGTTCACGCGGGCGGCTTCCAGCGTGTGGATGTTGATCAATGAGTTGTTGTGCAATATCTCCGAGTGATGCGCCGAGATGAAGCCCATCCCGCCCATGTCGGCAGCCAGGCCGTAGACCTCGTCAACGCCGCGCGTGGCCTGCAGGCAGTTATCCCAGCGGCGCAGGTCGAGGATTTCGAATTCGTCGGCATCCACTTCGCTATACTCAGGATACTTGACATCCACCCCGCGCACCCAGTAGCCTTTGGCGCGCAGGAACTTGACGAGGTGGTGGCCGATGAAGCCGCCTGCACCGGTAACGAGTACTTTTGTCTGAGACATTTTCTACTCCTTATGTTTGTATTGATATCAGATGGGTGTGTTTCAAATGAGTTGAAGTAAGAACGTCCCGAAGGTTTTGCTGAGAAAATTTGATCGTTTTTTGCCAACCTTCGGGACGGTTTCAACTGAAATGAAACACACCCATATCAGATTGGTCATGAATAATTAACCCTTAAGCCGTTCACGCTTCCAGGAAATTCCAGATTTAAGTTCCGAGGCGGGATTCCCGCCGATAATCACACCTGAACCACAAGATTTCGTTACGATTGAACCTGTAGCCACGACCGAATTCTCGCCGATGTGGACGCCCTTCAAAACGACAACGTGCGGCGCAATCCAGACGTGATTGCCGATGATGACATCGCCCGCTTCATTGAGGCGCTCGCCAGTGCGCGCATCAATGACAGCATGGGTGTCACCCGTGCGAATATCAATGTCATTGGCGAACATGCAATCTTCGCCGATGATCACTTTCGAACCTGGCTCGGTAACAGCAATGTGGACTTCCACCATGCTCGTGTTTGGGCCAACTTGCAGGATGCAACCTTCATCTTCAAACCAAAAAATCCCGCCGCGCGAGATTCGGCAATTGGGGTCAAATTCGATGCGATGCCCAGAGCCGCGCACGCGAAAGTGTACGTTATTGAAATGGCTGCCCGGACCAATCAGGATGTGGTTGTCGTCTCCTGCGATGTCCAATTCCAGGTTGCTGAAACTGGCTCCATCCGCCTGGAAGAGGTTGCCTTTCCCGCGAATCGAGCGGCGCACACCGTCCCGCTCCCCCAAGAGGAGCCAGCGGCCAAAAGTGATAAGCTGCTTTCGAATGGATGCCATGATTCTCACTGACTACCAGGTAATCGCCGCGCCGGCCATCTGCTGGAAGGTGGCCTCGTATTCGGCGCGCCCCTGCGGGCTGAGTACGTAGGAAAGCGGGCGTTTCTCCAGGCTCGACCAGATTTTCTCGAGGTGCCAGGGGAATGGGCGCGGGTACTCCGCGAAGAAACAATAGGCATAATTCCAAGCGCGCGCCACCTGCTCTGGCGTCAGGCGCTGACCCGGAAGGTCGGCCAGGGCAGCCTCCAGCACGGCGAAGTACTCGTCCCAGGTATCGGCGTCCAGGGTAAAGCCCTTCTTGCGATAATGGGCGTCGCCGCTGACCAGCACCGGGATGCCGCGCACTGCCATCTCCAACCCGGCGGTGGTGGTATAGACCAACGCCAGGTCGGCGATTTCCATCAAATCATAGGTATTGACTTTTTCCTGCGGCGCAATCAGGCGGATGTGCTCGGGCAGGGAGGCGACCGCCTGATGGATGGTATCCACGATTGACGGCCCAACGCTGCGGCTTTCGGCGGGGTGGATGCGGATCACCAGTTGGACCTCGGGCCTGTTCGCGAAAAACGAGACCAGGCCCGTCACCCATTCGGCGATGGACTGGCTGAAGAGCGTGCGCCCGAGCGTGGCGCTATCGCCGAATACGTTGGTGGGCAGCAATACGACCGGCCGCCGGTCAAGACCCAGATCGGCGCGGACTTTATCCCCGCCGGCTCTCGAAGTCTTCTGCCACAGGTGAGCGAACTTATCGCCGGAGGTGATGCCCTGCCGCGCCGCCAGGAATGATTCGAGCCAGGCGCGTTGTCCGGCGTTTAGTTTGCGCTTTTGGCGCTCCGCCCATAGTTCACCAGTGAGGTGGAACATCACCAGCCGCTCCTGGCCCAGCCAGACGCGCTGATCCTGCTCGCCAAATTCGTAGGTGACGGTCGGAATGCCGAGACAACGCGCCGCCTCATAAACAGCCCCGTATTCCTGGATCATGCCATTCGGGACAACGACCACATCCGGGCGGTTTTTCTGGAAGCAGGCGAAGGCTTTGCGGGCAGCGGCAAGGTTGCGTTCCCGGCGCAGGAGGTAAACCGGCTCGCTGCCGGTCACCTCTTCACGTTGCAGCGTGTACTGCGTATCGTAGAACGTGATCCGCTCCACAGCCTGGGTCAGCGCCGCAGGAATCCGAGGGGCAGGTTTTAGGTCCAGGAAAGAGACGATTTTCAGGAGGGGATGAGCACCTCTCAGGACGTGACGGGCATACAAATCCTGACGGCGCAAATTGAAGCGGCTGATCGGGAGGTCATAGTCGCTGTACGGCAGATAACCGAGGGTCACGTCGTGGCCCAGGCCGCGCAGCGTCAAACCGCTCAAGACGGTGTGCATAATCCAGTAATGCCAGGAGGCAAAGAAAAAGATTTTCTTTCCGGAGGGGGCCGATTCGGCGTGCGGCGTCACCTGCGCCATGATCTCGGGCAGATGCTCCGCCAGCGCGTCCAGGTTGAAGCGGCTCTTGCTTTTCTTGCCGCGATAGCGCAGCAGCCAATCAATCTCGGCCGTCAGGGGCAGTTCGCCCAGCAGTTCTTTGACCAGTATTTTACCGTTCATTTCGTCTCGATCTGCCATTCCAGGCGCGGGCGCAGCACACCCGGGCGTGGCTCAGCCCATTGCATACCGGGCGCGCCGGAAGTGTCCACGTTGAAGGAGAGCGCCTGTTCGTCCATGAAGTAACGGCGGATGCGGTAGGAACTGGCATTGACGCCCAGCGCGTAGCGCCCGCCATTCAGGAAGTCCGCCGGGATTGTACAGCGGCTGAGGTAATGCCCGGCCGGGCGCGAACCATGTTTTTCAAAGCGGTGCTGGTCATCTGTGTCGAAAGAGGTCAAGACGTATTCGCCGCGCGCCGTGCTGAGATAGATGCCAATGCGCAGCCCGGTCAGCGGCGCGGCGAGGCTGTATTCCATCTCGATGCTGAGCGGCTCGGTCGAACGGACGGTATCCACGATGTTTCCAGTCTTGTCACGCAGGCGCAGGGCGATGGGTTGGAACGGCGCGGCCTCGCCCGGGACCTCATCCGCATCCCAGATACGTTCACCGGATTTGCCGCAGGTCCCGGCCGAGAGATAGTAGTCCACTGCCTCAGCAGACGGGGCGCGCAGGACCAGCCGTCCCTTCTCCAGCACAATCGATTCCTGCGTCAGGCGCAGGATGGCGGACATGTTGTGGCTGACGAACAGCACCGTGCGCCCCTGCTGAGCCACGTCGCCCATCTTGCCCAGGCATTTTTTCTGGAACTCGGCGTCGCCCACCGCCAGCACCTCGTCCACGACCAGGATTTCGGGTTCGAGGTGCGCGGCGACAGCGAATGCCAGCCGCAGGTACATGCCGGAGGAATAGCGCTTGACCGGCGTTTCGATGAACTGCTCGACCTCTGAAAAAGCCACGATTTCGTCAAATTTGCGCTCGATCTCGGCCCGTTTCATGCCCAGGATGGCGCCGTTGAGGAAGATATTTTCGCGCCCGGTCAGTTCGGGATGAAAACCGGTGCCGACCTCTAACAATGACCCGACACGTCCGCGGATTGTCAAGGAACCTTCGGTCGGTTCGGTGATGCGGGAGAGGATCTTCAGCAGGGTGCTTTTCCCGGCGCCGTTGCGCCCGATGATGCCCAAGACCTGTCCCTCTTCGACTGCGAAGTTGACTTCCCGCAAGGCCCAGATGTGGTCCGATTGCGGACTTGTCCTGAGCATAGTCGAAGGATTGTGGATTGTGGATGGCGGATGGCCGTCCCTCCGCAGGTTACGGAACGCACGCAGCGGCGCGCCGAGCGCGGTGGTGATCTTCTCGCTCAGCGTCTGGTATTCCTGTGAGACAAGGCCGATGCGATAACGCTTGCCCAGGTTTTCAACACGAATGACAGTTGTCATAGTTAAATCGTATCCGCAAACGTTTTTTCCATGCGGCGGAAGTAGAACAGTCCGCTGATCAGCAGGAATAGCGCCACGCCCGCCGAAGCGAGCAGCCGGACATCCGGTGGGGTCGGCGCACCGAGCAGCGCCCAGCGGAAACCGTTGACCACGCCGGCCATCGGGTTGATGGCGTAGATCAATTGCCACTTTTCCGGCACCAGGGTGGTGGAGTAGGCGATCGGGGAGAGGAACTTCCAAAATTCCGAAAGGAAGGGGATGATATAACCGACATCGCGATATTTCACGAACAACGCCGAAAGCCACAGCGCCACACCCAACGCCGTGACCAGCGCCAGGAGCAGGTAGAGCGGCAGGGTCAGCATCTCCCAACGCAGGGTCAGGTGCGTGACGCCAATCAAGTTGTAATAAATCATCATCCCAATCAGGACGAGGAAGGCGATCAGGAAGTCCACCACGCCGGCGACGACCGAGGCCAAGGGCAGCACCAGGCGCGGGAAGTAAATCTTCGTCACCATGTTTTGGTTACCGACCAGCGAGCGGCTGGCATTGTTCAGGGCATTAGCGAAGAGCGTCCAGGGCAGGAGGCCAACGTAGGAAAAAATCGGGTAAGGCATCCCATCCGAGGGGATTTTAGCCAACATGCCGAAGAAAATGCTGAAGACCACCATGGTCATGAACGGCTGGATTACCGCCCAGGAAACGCCTATCAGCGTCTGCTTGTAGCGCACTTTTAAATCGCGCCAGACCATGAAAAAGATCAACTCGCGATACATCCACAGGTCGCGCAGGTTAAGCGCCGTCCAGCCGCTCGTCGGCCGGATCGTTACAGTTGTCGAAAGTCTAATGTCGGTTTGTGCCATACCAATTACCAATCTACCAAGTTACCGATTCTTTCTGTACCACTCGATTGTCCGGCGCAGGCCGTCCTCGAATCATAAGCCAAGACAGTATCGCACGGCGTTCTCGATCTTTTCGAGTAATTCGCCTGACACCTGACCGGCTGGCTTTTCAGGGAAACGAGCGGGGTCCAATGAACGAATCTGGAAACACAGGAATACCGTCTAATTGACAGAACCATAACGGGCCGTTCGCCAGCCTGTTCTCGGCCTTTGACGGGATTCAAGTTTACGAAATAGATTTCGCCGCGTTGGATCGCCATCAGACCTCCTCAAGCCCATCATCTTCCGCAACTGCAAAATCGCGCTCGATCTCACGCAACTCATTTTGAATCTCTGGGTCAAATGCCATTGCAACTAATTGCGCTTCTAAAGAGCTCTGGCCGATGAGGTTCTCCCGCAACTGGCGCGCCAGATGTTCGAGCAGCCAAAGTCGCTCAATCAAAGGTAAATGGTTGATGTTTTCTTCAATTTGGTTCAGAGTAGCCATAGTCATGCACGCCTCCTGCATAAACCTTTACCTGAGTACCAACTTACGCTTTACGCATTACGTTTTACGTTGCGATACCACTCTATCGTCCGCCTCAGCCCTTCCTCGAACGGCGTCCCGGCACGGAAGCCGAAGAACTTCTCGGCGCGTGAGACATCCAGTCCGCGGCGCGGTTGGCCGTTGGGCTTGGACGTGTCCCAGACCAGCCGGCCGCTGAAACCGGTCAAGCGGGCAATCGTCTCGGCCAGGTCTTTGATCGAGATCTCATATCCCGATCCCAGGTTGACCGGCTCGGGACCAGCGTACTTCTCGGTTGCCAGCAGGATGCCTTCCGCAGCGTCTTCCACGTAGAGGAACTCGCGCGTCGGCGAACCATCGCCCCAGACGACGATCTCCTTTTCGCCGCGCTCCTGCGCCTCCAGGCACTTGCGGATCAAAGCCGGGATGACGTGTGATGATTGTGGATCGAAGTTGTCGCCCGGCCCGTAGAGGTTGACCGGCAGGAGGAAAATAGCGTTGAAGCCGTATTGCAGGCGGTACGCCTGCGCCTGTACCAGCAGCATCTTCTTCGCCAGACCGTAGGGCGCGTTGGTTTCTTCGGGATAGCCATCCCAGAGATTATCTTCTTTGAATGGGACGGGGGTGAACTTGGGGTAAGCGCACACAGTGCCAAGCGCGACGAACTTGCCGACGCCGCGCTGCCAGGCCTGGTGCATCAGTTCCGCGCCCATCATCAGGTTGTCGTAAAAGAATTCGGCGGGGTGCTCGCGGTTGGCGCCGATGCCGCCCACGCGCGCGGCGAGGTGGATGATGATCCAATCGGAAGGCTGAAGGCTTGCCCTGAGCGAAGCCGAAGGGATGAAAGATGAAGGATGAAATCCTTTTGGGGTCAGGTGCGAAGGACGCAGGTCCAGGGCGAGAGCGGCATCGTCCAGCATTCGGCGGACGTCGTCCCGGTCTACCAGGTTGTAATGTTCGATGCGCGGGACGAGGATATCCGCCGCGCCGCGCTGGACCAACTTTTCGATGATGAAGGAGCCGAGAAAGCCCGCGCCGCCGGTGACGATCACGCGTTTGTCTTTCCAGCCGAGTAGGTGCTGCCCTGAGTTGTCAGGTCGAGCTTGCCGTCTCGCACCGGCGTGCCGCCGTTGTTCGCGGCACGAACGGTGTCG
>JASEHI010000057.1 GCA_030018695.1 Anaerolineales bacterium | reverse complement strand
TAACATCGCTGGAAATCTGTATGCCATCGCGGACGTTTGCTCGCACGACGAAGGCCCGCTCGGCGATGGCGATTTGGAAGGCCACGAAATCGCCTGCCCCCGTCATGGGGCGCGGTTCGATATCCGCAGCGGGCAGGCGTTGCAATTGCCTGCGGTTGTTGATATCCCGGCATATCCAGTCCGTGTGCGGGGGGATATGATTGAGATCGGAATACCGAAGGATTGACGAGGAACGAAAGACAAAGGACGAGAATCAAAAGGACAGAGGCCAAACGCTCCTGTCCTTCGTCTTTTGTCGTTCGTCTCACTATTGTGCTGCCAGTTTCCTCGTTGCATCCCGGTAGGCCACTGCGTAGAGTGAACACGCCACTGCGCCCAGGACGAAAGAAGTCACCACCATTGCAAGTGGCATCAGGAAGCACAGCACGACAGAAATATACAGGAAATACACGGGGATGAACAGGATAAAATATACCCCGTACAGGATGCCCAGCGCCAGCAGATAGCCGCTGAAATTGGCCTTGAATGCCGGCCACCACTCCTTCACCCGGAAAGCCGCCCCGAATTCGCCTTTCGAAATCATGTGTCCCAGCGCCGGGGGCAGGAACAGACTCGCAACCAGCGTTACCAGCATGCCCACCATGATGACCAGCATCCCGCCGAACATGCCAATCATGCTCCCGAAGATCAGCCCCATGTCGGGGGTCTGGTAGGGGCTGTAGGCTGTGTAATTGGACGGGTCAAACATGAAGGCAAAATTCATCGCGAACATCAGCACAAATCCGGCAACCATCATTAACAGGCCGGGCAGGGTGTATAAAAACGTCACCCCGAAAATCTTGATACCCTCCGAGAACAACTCGCCCCAGTCATTCCATTCGGGCAATTCCGGGTCTTCGTTTTCGTTAATCACCCGCTTCATGATGCGACCGTAATAGCCAAACAGGGGAATGATCGAGACAATGGGGATAATGTAATTTGCAAATACCAGCGCCGAACCGATGAGCATTTTCATGCCCCAGCTCTTGCCTTTGAACGGGAAGAATACTGCTTTCTTGACGCCTTCGAGAGATGCTGTGGATGCCATTTTACCCTCAGAGAAATTTTTCTGGTTCTGACGGAATTTGTGGTTTCGTCGTCAACCATCCACGAATAAGACCACGAATGCTCGAATTGATGCATTTTCATTCGTTTATTCGTGAAAATTCGTGGACGGTTTGGACAAAACATAACCCAACCACAAAATCCAGCAGAATCAGAAATTTTTATGTGATTATAACAGACTGTGGACTTCGGCCTCGATCATTTCCACAGCCCTGGCGAGCGCTCCCTGGACCTCGCGACTGAGCACCGCGCCCAAGCCGAACTCCCGCCCGGCGATGCCAATCAATGTGATGCGGCAATCATTCAGCGTCGGGTCGAGTGAGCGTCCCAGTTTTAGCGTCTCGGCCACGCCCCAGCCGTGAGCGGATTGCGAATCCGGCCTGAAGGCGGACACTTCGTGCGGGCCGAGCCGGAGCAATGTTCCGGGCGGCGCGGAACTGTGGACGGCGTCCACTAATATGGCCGCCTCGGCCCCTGCGAGCAAGTCCAGCAATCCCAGGCCGATAAGTTCCACCGTTTCCACCCGGATTTCGCGCCGGCCCACCGTTTGTGCGCAGCACCTACTCGGCGGGAAGGTTGCCTGCCATTGGCGCACGGCCTCCAGCCCGGCGGCGTCGTCGCCGCGCAGAGATTGGCCGGTTCCTACGACGAGGATTTTCATGCCAGTTGACCCTTGCTCAAACGTAGGGCAGCTTTCCATACCTGCCCATAGATGGTGGGTATGGAAACCCGTCCTACTTGACCTCTTCGATTTTCAATTTCAAGAAGTGCGTGGCGCACGAGATACAGGGATCGTAGGCGCGCACAAGATGCTCGGCGGTCAGGGTGGCCGCCTCCTGCGGCATGGGGATGAGACTGGGCGCCAGGGCAAACAGGTCGGCTTCGATGCGCGGCAGGTTTTGGGCGGTGGGCGGGACGATCTTGGCGAAACGCACACGCCCCTGCGCGTCAATCTGGTAGCGGTGATAGAGCAGGCCGCGCGGCGCTTCGGTTGCTCCGGCGCCTTCACCCGCCTTGAGCTTCAATTCGATATGTGCCGCGCCTTCGGGTTTATAGGTTTTGACCAGCTGAATGGCCTCTGCGTAAAAATGCACCATTTCAACGGCGCGGGCGATCAGGCTCTTGTAGGGATTGCGCAGCGGCAGCCTCAGGCCGGATTCTTTCAGCGCCTCCTGCGCTTGCGGGTGCAATTGTTTGTGGTTCAAATTCAGGCGCGAGATGGGGCCGACCAGGTAGAGAGTCCGCCCGGCGGTCAAGCCGTGCAGCGCATTGGAATGCTTGACGTGCTGCTCGATGTAGCCGCGCTCGTATTCGGCAATCGGGAGTTGGCTGCCTTTCGATGACCAGATTTCGCCCTCGATGACGCCGTATTCTTCGGGGTGGTGCAGGGCGACGTATTCGTAATCCACGTCCAGTTCGGGATAGGGCAGCGTGGCCGCCCAGCGCACGCACTCGCACGCGGCCTCCAATCCCCATTCCAAATCGGGGAGCAGCGCCTTGAGCGGTGGCGCGTCCGGCCAGCGGTAGAATCCGCCCACGCAGACGTTGACCGGATGCACCGAGCGGCCGCCGATGGCGCTTAGGATGTGGTTGCCAATCTTTTTCAGCCGCAGGGCGTTTTTGACCACTTCGGGAGCGACGGCCGCCAGGCTGAGGGCGCTTTCGTGGCCGAGCAGGTCAGGCGCTTGGAGCAGGTAGATGTGCATGGCGTGACTTTCGATGTACTCAGCGCAGTACATCAGGCGGCGCAGGGCGCGCACCGGCGGCGTAACAGTGACGCCCAGCGCGCTTTCCAGCGCGTAGACTGAACTCATCTGGTAAGCCACCGGGCAGATGCCGCAAATGCGGGCGGTGATATCTGGCACTTCTTGCAAATAGCGGCCTACCAAAAAGCCTTCAAAAAAGCGCGGCGGCTCGTAAATATCCAGCCGGATTTCGGTCGCCTGGCCGTCTTTTATGCCGATGTAAAGGCCGCCTTCGCCTTCCACTCGCGCCAGCGCGGTGACTTCGATGCTCTTGTTCATTTGGTCTCCTTCTGGGATGCGGCGTTGGCGATATGGAGCTCGTCGGCTGCTTTCCGGAACGCCGGGACGTAGCCGCTGATATTGCGCAGCAGGAGCGCCGTCTCACCGGGGAAACGGTCGAGGGTGTGCATCCTTTCGCTGAGCGATTCCATGTTGGCGTATCCGGCCGGGCCAAAGCAGCCGTAACAGCCGCGCCCGTTGGCGGGGCAAATCGCGCCGCAGCCAGCCTGCGACGCCGGCCCCAGGCAGGGCATCCCTTGCGCCACCGTTACGCAGACCGTGCCGCGCAGCTTGCACTCCATGCAAACGGTATATTGCGGCAGGTTGGGTTTGCGTTTTTGCAGCAGGGCAGCGATACATTCCAGCACCAGGTGTTTGTTGACCGGGCAGCCCCAGATTTCCAAATCCACCTTGACGTGTTCGGCGATGGCGGTGGATTTATCCAGGTATTCAAGATATTCGGGATGGGCATAAACCATGCGCGCCATTTCGTCGGCATTGCCGAAGTTGCGCAGCGCCTGAATGCCGCCGCCCGTGGCGCAGGTACCCAGCGCAATCAAAAAGCGCGCCTCGCTGCGAATCTGGCGGATGCGCTCCGCCTCATGGGGAGTGGTCACCGAGCCTTCGACCAGGGTAATATCATAGGGTCCCGGCTTGACCGCCCGCGTGGCCTCCAGAAAATAGGCAATATCCAGCGCGCCGGCCAGGTCGAGCAGTTCGTCTTCCAGGTTCAGCAGGGATAACTGGCAGCCATCGCAGGAAGAGAATTTATAGACGGCCACAGAAGGTTTTTTCGCGTCGCTCATTAGTATTCCTCCACGTTGAAGTATGGCTCCAAGGCGGAGAAGGGGAAAACCAGGCCGTCTTTGCAGATGAAGTATGGCCCCAATTGGCAGTGGCCGCAGGCGCCCTGTCCGCATTTCATGTTGCGCTCCAGCGAGACGTAGATATAATCGGTTGGAATGCGCCGGGCCAGGGCCTCGAAGACCACGAAACGGATCATGATTTCCGGACCGCAGGTCAGCAGGGCGGTCTTACGCGGGTCGATGCGGAAGTGATAAAACCACATCGGCACCACGCCGACGCGGCCGCTCCAGGTTTCGTCGGCGTGGTCCACCGTGATTTGCACGTCAATATCGGCTTTGCGCCATTCTTCATATTCGTTCAAGTAGAGCAGGTCGCGCGGCGTGCGCGCGCCATAGACCAGGATGACCTTGCCGTAGCGTTCGCGGTGGCGCAGGATGTGGTAGATGGCCGGGCGCAGCGGGGCCAGGCCGATGCCGCCGCTGGCGAGAATCACGTCTTTGCCTTCGATTGCGTCCATCGGCCAGGGCGCGCTGAACGGCCCGCGCAGGCCGAGCAAATCGCCAACCTTCAAGCGGTTGATGGCGCGCGTGACGTTGCCGACGAAACGGATGGTATGCCCAACCAGCCGGCGCGATTCGTCTGGATCGGAACTGATCGAGATGGCCGCTTCACCGTAGCCGGGCAGATAGAGCATGTTGAACTGGCCGGGCTGGAAGCGGTAATGTTCCTGAATGGCGGGGGCTTCGAAGCGCAGCCAGAAGGTTGAGATATCCTCTGTTTCCGGCGTAATGGCGGTGATTTCCGCCCAGTCGGGTTCGAGCAGGCGTTCGGGATGCGTGGTTGCCGTCGGTGTCATGCCTCGACCTCCTCGCGCAGGGCGGCAATTTCTTCGGTCAGGTCAATGCCGGCCGGGCACCAGGTGATGCAGCGACCGCAGCCGACGCAGCCAAGCGTGCCGTACTGCTCTTTCCATGCGCCCAGTTTGTGAGTCAGCCACTGGCGGTAGCGCGAGCGGATGGCGGGGCGGGTGTTGCCCCCGGCAAAGTAGGAAAACGCCGGGTTGAAAAATGAATCCCAGACGCGCTCGCGGCGCGTGACCTTGCCAAGCAGGTCGGTGTGATCGGTTGCATCCCAGCAAAAGCAGGTCGGGCAGACCAGGGTGCAGTTGGCGCAGGAGAGGCAGCGCTTGCCCACCTGCTCCCAGCGTTCCGCATCCAGGTTGCCAGCCAGCAGTTGGGGCAGGTCGCTGGTATCCAAATGGCGGCCCATTTGCTTTACAGCTTGTTCGAGACCCTGGTTGGCTGCGTTTTGCAGATAGGCGCTGGCCGGTTCGCACGCAAGCTCTGTCATTAAACTGCGGCCCAGTTCTGAACCGATTTCAACCAGGAATGCGTCATCCAGTTCGGTCAGGCACAGGTCGTATCCGCGTTCGGCGCGCGGCCCGCTTCCCAGCGAGACACAGAAACACGTCCCGGCCGGGTGCAGGCAGTTGACGGCAACGATGAACAGGTTTCTCCGCCGGGCGCGGTAGATGGGATCGGCATAATCCTCGCGCATGAAAGCGCGATCCTGGATTTCGATGGCGGCCAGCTCACAGGCGCGCACGCCGATCAGGGCATAGCGCGGCGCCGGTTCGCCGTCGGGTGCGATGCGCCACCTCCCGTCCTTTTGTGCCGTGAAGAGCGTCAGGCGCGGCGGGAAGAGAAATTGTTTCCACGACTGCCCGCCGGGGATGATATCGAAATAGCGTTCCTGTCCGGTCTGTACCAGCCGAAATTTTCCCGCCGCCTGCTCGCTGATCACACCGCGCGGCAGGTCGGCCAGCGATTCGATCCCGGCATAGACCAGGCCCTCGTCTTTCAGGCACGGGCCGACGGTTTGGTAGCCGTTGTGACGCAAGCCAGCCAACAGGGCGTCGAGTTCGGTTTTCGGAAGCGAAACGACACTGCTGATGGCGAGATGCCGTTCAATCATTGCCGCCCTCCTTGTCGGGATGGGCGAACATGTCAACCAATTGCAGACGTGTGACCATCAGTCGTCCGGCGATGATATTGGCCAGTCGGCGCATGACCAGGTACCCCAGGTCGTGATCTTCATCGCAAATCTGGCGCAGTTTTTCTGCGTCCAGGGCGACCACCAGGCCGTCCATCACGGCGATTGCCCCGGCGGTGCGCTGGTGAACGACCGGTGTCACGCTCGACCAGCCAATGACATCCATCTCCTCGGCGGTGTAAAAGCGCACTTTGCCGCGATGTGGCATAAACATATCCAGCGCCACGCGGCCTTCCATGACGATATAGAGATAGTCCTCTTTATCGCCCTCGTGGAAGAGCGTTTCCCCGGCTTTCACGCGGCGCAGCGTGGCGATCGCGGCCATACGCTGGAAGTGTTCCGCCTTGAGTTCGCGGAACCAGGGGATTTTTTCCAGCTCAGCAAGGATTTCAGATTGAGTGGTCATGTCATTATCCTTTCTCGTAAGTTAATTGTATTTGTACTATTTCTCACAAACGAGGGGTAGTGTATTCTTTCTTATATCGGGCGGGTGAATTGTCATACAAAGGTCTGACGAAAATATGCTAAAATGTTCGCACGCTGGACGATAGGCATGGTCAATGACCTATCGCCCATGAGTGGAGGAAGGCATGAAAAACATCATCCAACCCGTCAAAGGCACGCGCGATTTTTATCCGGAACAAATGGCGATTCGCGCCTGGCTATATTCTATTTTACGTCAGGTTTCGGAATCTTTTGGCTACCAGGAATGGGACGGCCCATTCATCGAGACGATGGAGCTATACGCGGCCAAATCGGGCGAGGAATTGGTCAAGGAACAGTCGTTCGTTTTTCAGGATCGCGGCGGGGATTTTATCACCCTGCGCCCTGAGTTGACCCCTTCACTGGCGCGCATGATCGCCGCCCGCCAGAACGAACTGGCTTTCCCCGTCCGCTGGTGGTCATTTGGCCCGTTCTGGCGTTATGAGCGTCCCCAGAAGGGCCGCACGCGCGAGTTTTTCCAGTGGAACGCAGACATGCTGGGCGTCAATTCGCCTGAAGCGGATGCGGAACTGATTGCCGTAGCCGCCGCGTTCTTGAAAGCCGTCGGCCTGACGCCTGGGATGGCGCTGATTTTGGTCAACAACCGCCGCCTGATGGAAGCCGAATTTGACGCCCTGGGCATCCTGCCTGAAAAACGGCTGGAGGTCTCCGGACTGGTGGACCGCAGCAACAAAATGGAAGTGGACAAATGGGAGGCCTATGCGCTCGAAAGCGGCCTGAGCCGGACACAACTGGCCGGTTTGAAAACGCTGCTGGAAAACAAAGAACTCTGGCGCAAGTCCGATGAACTGGTGCGCCTGTTTGCGGCGCTCAAGGCGCTGGGCGTGGAAGACTACGTCCGCTTTGACCCGAACATCATGCGCGGCCTGCTCTACTACACCGGCACGGTCTTCGAGGCTTTCGACCTGACCGGAGGCGTGCGCCGCGCCATCCTGGGCGGCGGACGCTACGATAACCTGCTGGCTGAGGTGGGCGGCGAGCCACTCTCGGGCGTCGGCTTTGCGATGGGGGATGTGGTCCTCGGCATCGTTTTGCGGGAGCGCGGCCTGATCCCCTCCTTCCCGCCTTCGCCCGCGCTGACGCTGGTGACGGTCTTCGACGAGAGCCTGTGGTTGGATTCTTATGCGCTGGCCGCCGACCTGCGCCGCGCTGGAATCGCGGTGACCTGTTATCCCGAACCGGCCAAACTGCCCAGGCAATTCAAATTCGCCGACCGGATGGGCATGCGCGTCGCGCTGGTCATCGGCCCGGACGAGGCCACAGACGGCCAAGTCACGGTGAAGGATCTGCGTTCAGGCACGCAGGAGATAATCCAGCGCGCGGCTGTCGCGCCGGCGGTGCAGCGAATCCTTGCGAGCGAGTGATGTTGGTGATATAATCTTCCTCGCTTCAGCGACTGATCACTGATCACTGATCACTGGTTCCTGCTCATGGTGGCTGTAGCTCAATCGGCAGAGCACTTGACTGTGGATCAAGATGTTGCGGGTTCAAGCCCCGTCAGTCACCCCTGAATAAAAGACCCTCAAGGTATCAAAAACCTTGAGGGTCTTTTGGAATATATCATCCCAGCGCCACGTCCAGCATCATCATCACGGTGAAACCGAGCATCGCCCCGATTGTTGACAGGTGGGTTTCACTTTCCCGCTGCGATTCCGGAATCAACTCCTCAACGACAACATAGATCATCGCCCCCGCGGCAAAAGCCAGCGCATAGGGCAGGATCGGGCGGATAAGCAGCACCGCGGCTGCTCCAAGAACGCCTGCCACCGGCTCGACGAGACCGGACAACTGCCGCACCCAGCGCGGTCAGGAACCAGGTAAAGGATGTACCCACTAGCGTTTGCCAGATGGGGTTGAGAATCGCGAGCCATTCAAGAATCATATTCTCTGCCTCGTTTCATAGTGGTTGCGGCTGGAAGCCGCGCGATGATTTATAATTATAAGATAACCCTGTGATCCCGTCATCATTTACAAGGAGAATTCCATGGCTGAAAAATTACTCTACCTCTCCCGCGCCGACGTGGAGAAAACCGCCCTCGACATGCCCGCCATCCTGCGCCTGCTCGAGGAAGCCTTCGGTGAAAAAGGGCGCGGCAAGGTCGAGATGCCGCCCAAGCCCGGCATCCACACCATGCCGGATGCCTTCATCCATGCCATGCCGGCCTATATCCCCTCGCTGAAATCGGCGGGCATCAAGTGGGTCAGCGGCTACCCGGAAAACTACAAGCGCGGCCTGCCCTACATCACCGGCCTGCTGATCCTCAACGACGTCGAGACCGGCATCCCGCTGGCCGTGATGGACTGCGCCTGGATCACCGCTTACCGCACCGGCGCGGCGTCGGGACTTTCGGCCAAGTACCTGGCTCGTCCAAACAGCGAAGTGGCCGGCATCCTGGCCTGCGGCGTGCAGGGACGCACAAACCTGGAAGCCTTGGCATGCTTTTTCCCGCTCAAGCGCGTCTACGCCTACGACATCCTGCCGGATGTGCAGGAAAAGTATATCGCCGAGATGAAAGCGAAATTCGACTTTGAAATTATCGGCGTCAATGAGCCGAAACAGGCCGTGGTCGAATCGGACCTGGTCGTGACCTCCGGCCCGATTCTCAAACACCCGACTCCCACCATCGAAAAGGACTGGTTCAAGCCCGGCGCGTTCGGCTCGGCGGTGGACTTTGACTCGTACTGGAGCGGCGGCGCGCTGGCGCAGATAGATCGCATCTCCACCGACGATCACGCCCAATTCCAGTATTATAAGTCTGTGGGCTACTTCCAGCAAACCCCCGACCCGTATGCGGACTTGGGCGAGATCGTGGCCGGACTCACCCCCGGACGCCAATCGGACAGCGAGCGCACGCTGGCAATCAACCTCGGTCTGGCGATGGACGATATGGCTGTCGCCCCCGAAATCTACCGCCGGGCGCGCGAAAAAGGCATTGGCGTTTGGCTGCCATTGTAAGACTTATGCAAACCCACCCTAACCGCTGGGCGCTGGCGCGCCTTTTCTCGACCATCTTCCTGCTCGTCATCTTCTCTGCCTGCAACCTGCCCTCGGCTGCGACCCCCACCTTGAGCGCGGACGCCGTCGCGACCGTTGTCGCCGGGACCATGCAAGCATTGACCCCGTCTGCTGCGCCAACGGTGATACCGACAATGACAGCTACACCCACGCTGGCGTCTACAGCCACCCTCACAGCGGCGCAGGTTTCAGGCAAAGTCTGTTATCCAAGCGGGATAGCTACAGACCTGAAAGCCTATTTCCAGAATACCACCACCAATCAGGCTGTCGAATTGTCCATCACGGCCGGGTCGGCGCAGTATTCTGTCGAATTGACACCCGCCACCTACATCGCCTACGCCTGGGTGACGGATTTCTCCATCGGCGGCTCGTATTCGGCCTGCGGGCAGATGCCCGGCTGCGGCGACGCCACGCCTAAGCCGTTTAACGTCGCTCCTGGGCAAAAGGTCACTGGCATTGACCTGTGCGACTGGTCGCATGGCCCGTTCGATGTGCAGTACCCCCCTGGTTTTCAGCCGACGGCGAGGCTCGGCATCGTTTCAGGCAGCATCAGCGAGTATCCTTATGGCAATTTGCCGCAATTGGCAGTCGTTGCCTTCAGCCAGGATACGCCCTACTGGTACTGGGCGGGGACAGCCGCTGGGCAGGTCTATTACACGATAACCGACCTGCCGCCGGGCGATTATCAAATCGTTGCCTACGATAACGCCAGTCACGCCGGCGGTTCACCGACAATCGTGACGGTCATCGCTGGCCAGACAACCACTGTTGACATTACCGATTGGGCCAGTAGTTGGCCTGCGAATCCACTCAAGTAAAAATGGACTTCAAACTTGTTGCCCCATTCCAGCCAAGCGGTGACCAACCGCAAGCGATCCAGCAACTGGTGACTGGGGTTAAAAGTGGTTATAAACAGCAGATTTTGCTTGGCGCCACGGGCACCGGTAAGACGTTTGTGGTATCCGCAATCATCGAGTTGCTCCAAATGCCCGCACTTGTGATTGCGCCGAACAAAACCCTCGCCGCCCAACTCTACGCCGAGTTTCACGAGTTCTTCCCGGAGAACGCCGTCTCATACTTTGTTTCTTACTACGACTACTTCCAACCCGAAGCTTACGTCCCGCGCAAGGATTTATACATCGAGAAAGAGACCGAGATCAACGAGGAAATCGAGCGTCTGCGCCTCTCAGCCACCACCGCATTGATGTCTCGCAAAGATGTCATCATCGTGGCCTCGGTCTCGTGCATTTACGGCCTGGGTTCACCCGAAGAGTACGGCAAGGGTGTGGTGAACCTTAAGATGGGGGAAATTTACCGGCGCAACGCGCTCATCCGCCAACTGGTGGACGGCCAGTACCAGCGCAATGACATCGAGCTGCGTCCCGGGACCTTCCGCGTGCGCGGCGATACCCTGGAGATCATCCCCGCCTACGAGGCCAAGCGCGGCTACCGCATCACCTTCTTCGGCGACGAGGTCGAGCGCATCACGGAGTTTCAGCCTGTCACCGGTGAAATCCTGGCCGAGCCCGACCAGGCCGATATTTACCCAGCCAGGCATTACCTGGCGCAGGAAGATAAACTCAAGGAATCCATCGCCAATATCGAGAAAGAATTGGAAGAGCGCGTGGCATATTTCAAGGCCAACGAAAAACTGCTCGAAGCCCAACGTATCGAACAGCGCACGTGTTACGACTTGGAGATGCTCAAGGAGGTCGGTTACTGTTCCGGCATCGAGAACTACTCGCGCCAGTTGGACGGGCGCGCCCCCGGTACGCATCCCTGGACGCTGATTGACTTCCTGCCCAGCGACTACCTGCTGGTGATTGACGAATCGCACATGAGCGTGCCGCAGATCAACGGCATGTACAAGGGCGACCGCTCGCGCAAGGAAACGCTGGTCGAGTACGGTTTCCGCCTGCCCTCCGCGCTGGACAACCGCCCGCTCAAGTTCGATGAGTTCGAGCAGGTGATGGGTTACACGATTTACACCTCGGCCACCCCCGGCCCATACGAGATGCAGCGCGCCGACCAGGTGGTGGAACAGATCATCCGCCCGACTGGTTTGGTGGATCCGCAGGTCGAAGTCCGACCGGTGAAAGGCCAGATTGACGATTTGGTCAAGGAAATCCGCGCCCGGGTCGAGGTCGGTCAGCGTGTGCTTGTAACGACACTCACAAAACGCATGGCCGAGGACCTGGCCGATTACCTGATGGAACTGGGCATCAAGGTGCATTACCTGCACTCAGAAGTGGAGACGCTGGAACGCATCGGCATCCTACGCGACTTGCGCCTGGGCGTGTTCGACGTGGTCGTCGGTATTAACTTGTTGCGTGAGGGCCTCGACCTGCCTGAAGTCTCGCTGGTGGCGATCCTGGACGCGGATAAAGAAGGCTTCCTGCGCTCGGATACGGCGTTGATCCAGACGACCGGTCGCGCCGCCCGCCACATTGACGGCAGGGTTATCATGTACGCCGACCGCGTCACCGATTCGATGAAGCGCGCCATTGACGAGACCACCCGCCGCCGGGCCAAGCAGGTCAAGTTCAACCAAGAGCACGGGATTGTGCCGGTCAGCATCCACAAGGCCATCCGCGACCTGACCGACTCGTTCTCGGTCAAGGCGGTGGCCGAGATGAAGGGCGAGTACAAGACTGGCAGGCACAAGGATGTCACCTCCCGCGCCGAATTGCAGAAGGTTATCGCGGAGATGGAAAGGGAAATGAAAACAGCCGCCAAGAATCTGGAATTCGAGAAGGCCGCCGCGTTGCGGGATGAGATGTACGAATTGAAGGCGTTCCTGGCGCAGGACGAAAGTCTCAAACCCTGGGAACGGATCAAGTTGCTGACGGGGGAAGAGTAATGCTGTGATCAGTGAGCAGTAATCAGTAGGGGCGACCCGTCCGGATATGCCAAGCGCGTTGATTAGCAATGAAGGGTCGCCCTTACCCATTGCCCTCCGCCGCCTTGCGGACTTTCACCAGCGCCCCCTCTGTATCGCTTTTGACCAGTTCATCGAACAAGCGCAACACCCTCTTGACCACCCCCGCATGTGGAGCGATCTTGCGCGCCGCGCGGAAGGTTTCGATGGGGTAGTAGATGAGCGATGACAACATAATAAACATGGGCGCAATTTTAACTTACTGCGCCATAAAGAATCCATGAAAATTAGACTGCCTGATTTCCCCCGTCTTCAATTGGCTTATCCGCCGCTTTCGTACTTGAACGAGACCTTTACTTTCGCGCGATAAGTCGTGACCTTGCCGTCCTCTATCACCATGTCAAGTTGGACGACCTCGGCAACGCGTAAATCGCGCAGGGATTGCGCGGCGCGCTCTACGGCAAAGGACGCGGCTTTCTCCCATGATTCCGTGCTGGTTCCAACTAACTCGATGACTTTGTATACACTGTCTGCCATGGTTGCTCTCCTTGAATAGAATGAATGTCACTGTCCGTACTATACAGGATTTTAGGCAAGGTGTTACAATCAGCACAACCCCAACCCGGAGAAAATGTTATGTCCCGTATTCCCATTGCCTGGTTTATGATGATTTACCCCTCGCTGGTGATGGTCGAGCGGCTTGTTTCCGTAAAAACATTCTGGATACGTACCCTGGCCCCATCAGCCGTCGGCGGGTTGATCATGACCGCCTGGGACATAGTGATGGACCCGGTCATGGTTGCGGGCGGTCACTGGATTTGGGAAGTGGACGGGGCTTTCTTCGGCATCCCCCTGCAAAATTTCTGGGGCTGGTGGTTGACAACCTTCTCCGCCTTTGCCTTATATTTTCTCCTGGCTCGCCCGCAAGCGCCGGCAGGCTTCCGTTTCGAGAGGCTGGCAATCACCCTTTACGCGGTCACCGGCATGGCAGTTGTGGTCGGCGCCTGGCTCGGCGGCCTGAGGGCCCGGCCCTGGCAGGTTTTTTTGCCATGACGTCGTGGGTGGTGATGGCGTTCCTGAAGGATGAGGAAAACGAAAGGCATTTTTACCGTTCGTTTTGAGCCTTTGGCTGAATAGGTACTTCAAATCTTGAAAAGGAAAGCGGATTCTATATGATTGAAAATGGAATTATGGCACGTTATGGGGCATTACTTGATTTACCCGCGCATACTATTCCGATTACGTTGAATGAAGGTAACACCCCGCTTATCCCCGCGCCGCGGCTGGCAGATGAATTGGGCGGCGGCTTCGAGTTGTACATCAAATTCGAAGGAATGAATCCGACCGGCTCTTTTAAAGACCGCGGTATGACCACAGCCATCAGCGAGGCGCTGGGCGCGGGTGCGAAGGCGGTTATCTGCGCTTCGACGGGGAATACAGCCGCTTCAGCGGCGGCCTATGCGGCGCGCGCCGGGCAGAAGGCGATTGTGCTAATCCCGCGAGGCAAGGTGGCGGCCGGGAAACTGGCCGGCGCGGTGGCTTATGGCGCGCAGGTGGTGCAAATTGACGGTTCGTTCGACGACGCGCTCAATATGGTCGTGGCGATTTCTCAACGCCAGCCGATTGCACTGGTCAACTCGCTCAACCCGTACCGCTTGGAGGGACAAAAAACAGGCGCGTTTGAAATTTGCGATGTGCTCGGCAGCGCGCCAGAATTGCTCTGCCTGCCTGTCGGCAATGCCGGGAACATCACAGCGTATTGGATGGGTTTCAAGCAATACGAGGCGATAAAATCTTATTGTCTGCCGCGCATCTTGGGTGTGCAGGCTGCTGGCTCAGCGCCGCTGGTGCTTGGCCATCCCGTGGATAGACCGGTGACCGTTGCCACAGCCATCCGCATTGGACGCCCAGTGCGCGGCGAGCAGGCGCTTCAAGCCGCGGAAGAATCGTCTGGCAAGATCATTGCCGTTAGCGATGATGAAATTCTGGCTATGCAAAAGAGGTTGGCAAAAGAGGGCATCTGGGTCGAGCCCGCTTCCGCGGCGGGTATGGCCGGGCTGGCCGCAGAAATACGCGCCGGTTACCGCGTGCCAGCAGGTCAGCGCGTGGTGGCGGTATGCACCGGTCACGGGTTGAAAGACCCGGATATCGTGGTCAAGGATTTGCCGCCAGCGAAAGCAGTTCCGCCGATGGCGGAACTGCTCGAAGAAGTGATAATGGCGGGTTTGTAAAGAGCGGTTTTATTCACCCACCACATGTGTTTGTTTACGATGCAGCGGCGCAAACCCTTGCGCGGCGAGTCCCGGCGTGGGGATGGATGCTTCGTCAGGCTTATCAGATAACCCAAAGACCAGCACGCCCTGCGCCTTCCATGCCAATGCCAGTTCTCGGACTTCGCGCGTAATGACGATCTCCTCGCTGAGCAATTTTTCGATGGGGGTCTCACCTGCAAGATGGCCCATGAGCGAGACGGTAATACGATATTCGTTATAACGGAAGGATTTGAATGGCGTGGGGTCGCCAGCGCGGACGTTAGCAAAGATCTCGGCGTGGATATTTTGCAGCGCTGGCAGAAGCGCATTCTTGTGTTGGTCCACGCTGCCAATAAATTGCTGGAATGTTTTCAGCGCGCCGGAACGCACATCGTTTATAAGTGTGTCGAGTTGGTACAATCCACTGCCCAAGAGCAGACAAATATAAGCCACGTTATCCTGATTATCTTCTGTAAAGGGGTGAAATTCGGGTTGGATGATCAGGTCGTAAGCGCTTCTAAAGGCAGAGGCGTTGAAGTGATCGCCAAGCAGGGCCGCTACGGTTGCGAAGACGGCCTGCACGCGTGCGTTGTCAATTGTAGCCGCGTTACGCCCGCGCGCGCCAAGGGCGGTCTTATCGAGATCAATCAGCAGGGCGGTATGCTCGTCAATGGGAAACCCCTGTGCGGCGACAAACTCTCGGAATGCATCGTCCAGGTGAGACCAGCGGTTCGAAACAAATAGTTGTCGCCCGCCTGAGAGCGCTTCGATCTCCACCTTGGCTTGGTCGCCGTTTTCCGAGCCGATGAATCCAATCCCAGACCAGCCGCCCGCGAAGCAGATGTTGGCGAAGGCGGTCGAGTCAAGCAGGCGCGTGTCACCTAAAAAGATCACCCGGCGGATATTTACGCCGGGGGCGGTTAAGCGGCGGGCATATTTCAGGATTTTGGCAACGACGCTGGCGTAATCGGTTTCGTTTTTGCGCGGTATGGTCCCGGCGGATGCGCACAAATCCTTGATAGATGGCAAGCGCGCATCCACCGGGACCAGTTTGCGATAGACGATGAAATCATCCAGAAAGTCACTGATGGCCGACATGCCATATACTTTCATGGTAATCCCTCCTGAACGAACAGCCAGGATCATAATGGGCGCAACTATACCACCCTGATATAACTGCGTCAATACAATGGGAGTATAATGCGTAAATTTCATTCCCATAAATGATATGAAACTCAACCAGCAATTCGACCTCATTTGCCAATCTACCACAGTTGCAATGACAGACCGTATCCTCGCCCTCAGAGCCAGCGGGCGTAACGTCATCGGCTTGCAAGTAGGCGATCCAGATTTTGGGACTCTGCAAACGGTGGTGGATGTCGCACTGAAAGCCATGCAAGATGGGCTGACTCACTACGGGCATTCCCGCGGCTTCCCGGACCTTCGGCTTGCCGCGGCAACCAAACTGACTCGCGACGAAGGCGTGACCTATGACCCCGCCTCCGAAATTTTGGTCACGCATGGGGGCATCCACGCC
>JASEHI010000056.1 GCA_030018695.1 Anaerolineales bacterium | reverse complement strand
GACCCTTTCCGCCTGACGCTCAAAAAGCAGGTGATGGCATGGCTTTCTACGATGTTCTGATGGTTCGCTGTTATGTTAATGTGCGATTCTCTTCTACGATGTCCTAATGGCTGACACTTAAAGCGTAAGGCGTAAAGCGTAAAATGTAATTACCCGGCTTGGCGGCGGAGAGGCAGGCCGATGAACAGGGCGACTGGGCCGAGGAGCAGCAGCCAGATGGCCGCGCCCAGGCCAAATGTCTCCGCGGCCAGGCCGATGCCGAAGGGCAGGAGTCTTCCGAAGAGTCCGGTCACGTTGCCGACGGTCATCACCGTGCCGGATTGTCCGGGCATGGCAGCATAGAGACGAGCCTGCAAAATGGCATACCAGCCGGAGTTGAAGAAACCCAGCAGGCCGAGCAAGACCATCTTCAACCAGATATTGGGCGTCAGCAGGAAGGCCGGGAAGAGGACAAGTTCGATGATAACACTGATGCGCAGGTAATCCAGGCCGCGCACTTTTTCGAGCAGTGGAATGAGCAGAAGATCGCCGAGCAAACCGAGACCGGTCCAGACCGCGACGGCCAGGGCGGCCTGGGCCGGGGCCAGGCCGGCCACGTCCACGAAGTAGAGCGCCAGGAAGCCGTAAAGCACATCCAGCAGCAGGTCGGAAAATTCGAGCAGGATGGCCCAGCGCAGCACCTCCTTGCGGCGTAAAGCGGAAAACGCAAAGCGTAAGCCGTCGAGGATGGCAGAAAAGCGCGGCAAGGCGGTGTGATGAGGCGCGGATGGCGGCAGGCGTTTCCAGGCAAAGAGTAAGATAACCAGCGTAAATCCTGCCAGCGCGAAAAAGACGCCACGCCAGCCGAAAGACAGAGCGAGGGCAGCGGATAGGACAAGCGGACCCGTCACCACGCCCAGCGAACCGGCGAAGGTCCAGCGCGCCATGTTGTGCTCACGGCGGGCCGGGGCGGAGTCCATCAGCGTGGCCTGTGAGAGGCTGACGAACGCGCCGGAGGAGGGGTAGAAAAGGATGAAGGATGAAAGCAGAAGGATGAAGTTTTGACTGAGCGCGGTCAGGAAGAGCGCCAGGGCGAACAGGACACCGCCGCCGAGGATGAGGGCGCGCCGCTTCCAGACATCCCCCAGGATGCCGAGAAAAGGCTCGACGATGGAGGAGAACAGGCCCGGCACGGCCAGCAGGATGCCAATCTGGACGTAGTTCAGACCCAGGTCGGCGCGGATCAGCGGCCAGGCTGCGCCGGTGACACCGAAGACCAGTTCGTCGAGAAATTCGATCAGGAGATAGAGCATGGAGGGCAACCAGCTACAGACGGCTCAAATTACCAACCTCAACGGCTCTTCCAAATACACCTCCAGCGCCTGCATGAATTTGGCTGCTTCCACGCCGTCGCTGACACGATGATCCACTGAGATCGTGGCCTTCATCCGCCAGCCGATGCTCTACAAAATCATCGTGATTTCATTATACCCAAAACAACACCATCAGCCATATAAGCGCGACACGCGCGCGCCAATGCCACAGACGACCTCGTAGTTGATCGTCCCCCACCATGCGCCTACCTGCTCAGCAGTAATTCGCTCTTCCTCCTGCTCACCGATGATGACCACTTCGTCCCCGGCCTTCGCTTCGGGGACGGAATCGAGCTGCAGCATGAACTGATCCATGCAGACGCGGCCGACGACCGGCACGCGCCGCCCGCCGACGAGCACTTGGTTGCCATTTACGCGGCGGAAGCCATCCGCGTAACCCAGCGGCACGCTGCCGATCCGCTCCGCCCGGCCGGTGACGTAAATGTGCCCGTAACTCACGCCCCGCCCGGCGGGGAGCGTCTTCACCTGAGCCAGGACGGCTTTCCACGCCAGCGCCGGACGGACGCCTGCGGGACATGGCGCCTCCGCCGAAGGATGCAGGCCGTACATAGCAATGCCCAGGCGCACCATGTCCAGGTATGCGCTTGGGCGGGTGAGCGCCGCCGCCGAATTGGCCGCATGCACCAGCTGCGGGCGCAAGCCTTCGGACTCCAGGGCTGCCAGCACCTCGTAAAAGAGCCTCTCCTGGTCGGCTGTGGTCTCAACCTGCGGCTCGTCGGCGCGGGCGAAGTGGGTGAACAGGCCCTCGAGAAGCAGGCCGGGGGTCGCGGCCAGACGGCGGGCCAGGGCAGTCGCCTCTGGCGGTTGAACGCCCAGACGGCTCATGCCGGTATCCACCTTGAGATGCAGGCGGGCGGCCTCACCGATCTGTTGGGCGGCGGCCGCGAGCCGCGGCAGTTGGTCGGCATCCCAGACGGTCAACGAGATGCGCCCGGCAATCGCCTCGCCCAGGTCTGCGAGCGGAAGGTACCCCAGGAGCAGGATGGGACAGTCCAGGCCGGCGCGGCGCAACTCGAACGCTTCTTCGCTGCGCGCGACTGCCAGCCAGGTTGCCCCGCCCTTGAGCGCCGCCTGAGCCACAGGCACCGCCCCGTGGCCGTAGCCGTTGGCCTTGACCACAGCCATGACCTGCACACCGACCCTGGCACAGATTTGGCGGACGTTTTCGGCGATCACGCCCAGATCAATTTCTACCCAGGTGGCACAGCGTTCTTTTGATTTTACAGAGTTCATATGGCTACCCCCCGCCAATCACCGCCAGCGCCTTGATGGTATCACCCTCCTGGATCACGTAATCCTTCGCTTGCTGCTCGCCATTGACCACCACCAGCGCGATTATTTCCGGCGGGATGCCGAGCAACACGAGCGTCTCGCGGACAGTGCGGCCAGACTCGACCTGGACTTCGTCGCGCTCGCCGATATACGATTTCAGCGCCCCGCTGGGGCGTAAGGTTGCGCTCATAGATAATTTGAGAGTAGAGAACGAGAGATCCGTCCTCTACTCTCTCCTCTCTTCCCGCCTAAGCGACCAACTCAGCCATGCCAAGCTGCTCCAACTTAGCGGAGGTGGGCATCCCCTCCGAGGTCCAGCCGCGCTGCTCGTAGTACATATCCAGCAACTTATTGACATCTTCGAGTTTGGTAATCTGGCCTTTGGTCACGCCGGTGGTGGGCGGTTCTTCGTAGAAGCGCGGGGCGGGCATGTCCCATTCGCGGCCAAAGTCCTCGTTCTCGCGCGCCCAGAACAGGCGGGTGAGATTCCAAATACGTTCGCCGGTTTTTTCCAGGTCTTCCCAGGTGCGGCGGATGCCGGTGATGGCCTCGATGGCTGGCACGTACAGGTCGCGGTCAATGCCCAGTTCCACCCATTGCAGGCGGCAGCCGCCCAGCACGTCGAACATCGGGCGGAAGTTTTGCAGCCAGATGACACGGGCGACTTTTTCCGGCACGACCTTGTCGCGCCCGACCTGCAAATCGTAGGTGATCGCCCAGGCGCGGTTGTGATGCGCGCCCACGTCGCTGGTCATGTAAGAAATGAGCATGGCGGTGGCGTTGTGCGTGGCGTAAGCCGATTGCTCCATACCCTTGACGTGGATGGCAAACTTTTCGCTGCCCTGGCCGATCTTTTTGGAAGCCTTCTTGACGCCTTCGGAAAGCAGCGCGCCGAGGCCCTCTTTATTAGCAATCTTCTCAACCAACGAGAAGGCCGCCTCGACGTTGCCAAATTTCAAATCCAGGCCGTCGGTGTCTTTTTGGGTGAAGATGCCCTTCTCGTAACACTCCATCGCCCAGCCAATGGCTGAACCGGCGGAGATGGTGTCAATGCCCAGGTCATCGCAGAGCAGGTTCAGTTTGGCGACCGCCTCGATATCGGAGATGCCCAGGTTGGAGCCCATCATGCCGATAGTCTCGTATTCGGGGCCTTCGACTTCGAGGTTGTATTTCTTCGAGCGGCTGTACTTTCCGCAGGGCGAGGGGCAGCCAAAGCAGCCCTTGTCGGTGATGACAATCGTCTCGCGCATCACCGGGCCGTAGAGTGTCTTGCCGCCCTCGAATGAACCGGCGCTGAAGTTGCGGGTGGGCAGCGCGCCGACCTCATCGCACCAACTGGTGACGACGGTCGTGCCGTAACGCGTCCACTCCGGCAGAAATTCGGCCTCTTTGCAGGCCTTGTAGAGGGCCATACCGGCCTGGCGATAGGCTTCCTTATCCGCCACCGGCACCGAGCGGGTGCCACGAATGACGATGGCCTTGACTTTCTTGACGCCCATCACCGTGCCGACGCCGCCGCGCCCGGCCTGGCGGCCATAATCGTGGTTGATGCTGGCGTAGGAGACCAGCTTTTCGCCGCCGGGGCCGATGACCGCCACCTGATATTCCTCGCCAAGTTTATCTTTGAATTGCTTCTCTACCTGGATGGCGCCTTTACCCCACAAATCCGCGGCGTCCCGCAGCTCGATCTTGTCATCTTCGATGAACAGGTAGACTGGTTTCGGGCTGATGCCCTCCAGAATGATGCTGTCCAGACCGGCATATTTCATTTCCGCGGTGAAATGGCCGCCCAGCGAGGCACTGGCATATCCGCCGGTCAGTGGGGATTTGGTCGTCCAGTCGCATTTTCCGCCGCCGGGGACCAACATGCCGGAGAACGGGCCGCTCGAAATAATGAGTTTATTTTGCGCGCCAAGCGGGTCAGCACCCTTGGGTACTTCCTTGAACAGGAAATACGCGCCGAAACCGCGCCCGCCGATGAAATCGCGCGCCAGTTCGGGCGGCGTGGGTTCCTTGCTGATTTTGCCTTCCGTCAGGTTGACACGCAGAATTTGACCACCGTAACCGTTCAACATAATTGCCTCCTTCGAGAGTCCATCAGCTTCGCGAAAAGCAAAAGGCTTTTAGCTGATGGCTGATTGCCGATGGCTAATGGCTTACCATCTGCTATCGGCCATCTGCTATTTGCCATACGCTACTCCGCAATCCACAGGGCGTTGGTGCCGCAGACAGCCACGCAGTCGCCGCACAAGTCACATTCCCAGGCCGTGTTGGCCATCTCGGCGCGCAGGAACATCACGTCCTCTGGGCACTCCGGCACGCAGGCCTCGCACAGGTTGCACTCGGCGAAATTCACGTACCACGCGCCCCTGTCATTTTTAACGATGGCCTCGGTCGGGCAGACCGCAGCGCAGTAACCGCACTGCGTACAGACCCTGACTTTGTACACGCCCTCGGCAGGGAAATGGGGTTCGATAACCAGCGCCGCCTTTTTAGGGTTGCTCTCGCCAAACAGGTTCAGCGAGCAGGCGACGCGGCAGGCGTTGCAGCCTGAGCACTTCGAGCTATCCGCATAAAGTCGCATAAGAGAACTCCTTTCGGAAGATGGGGCAGGATTTGGCTAATTATAACTTCTTGCCAAAGGACTACCCGGCATATCGGCGCAGCACGTTGTAAGATTACTTTAACGCCGATGAATTTACTAGAGACATCTGTCCTATTTGCGAGAGTACAGCCTTCCTCTTTTTACTTTACTGGATTCGGTGGAAAAATCCGAAGGGCAGGTCTGAGCCTCTGCCCACTATTATAGTTCGACAATGTCTTAAGGCCGGACACCAATTTCTTAACCACGAAGGGCACACGTGTGCCTGCGCACAGTGCAGGCAAAGTAACATGAAGGAAACCCGGCTTTTAGCTTTTAGCTTTTTGCTCTCCTTTGTGACCTTTGCCTGCCCTGGCGGGCTAGGCCAGGGTGGACTTCGTGGAAAAAGGTTTTGATCCTTGCCGAAGGCCTACTCGGGGAGAAAATATAGTGACACTGCTGGCGTCTTTCGTTTAGTTTCTTTTCAGGTAGAATGGGGGCATGGATAAAGCTCTGACCATTTCAAGCCGCAGCAATCCGCTCGTCAAGCAGGCGCGCGCCCTTCGTCAACGCAAGGGGCGCCAGGAGACGGGGTTGTTCCTCATCGAGGGAATTCATCACGTGGGGGAGGCTGTGGAGGCAGGCTGGGAGATCGAAACCCTGCTCTATGCCCCGCAATTGCTGACCAGCGATTTCGCCCAGGGACTGGTCGAAGAACAAAGCCGGGCCGGGGTGCGTTGTCATCCCTTGTCCGCGGAGCTGTTCGCCTGGCTGGCAGATAAGGAAAACCCGCAGGGCATCCTCGCGATTGCACGCCAGAGACACCTGACACTCGGGCGCTTGGCACCGAAAAATTTTTCCTGGGGGGCAGCCGCCGTAGCGCCGCAAGACCCCGGCAATGTTGGCTCGATCCTACGCACAATTGATGCGGTCGGCGCGGACGGGTTGTTGTTACTCGATGGCGGCGTAGATCCCTATCACCCTTCGGCGGTGCGAGCCAGCATGGGAACGGTGTTCTGGAAGCCGGTGGCGCAGGCATCGTTTGACGATTTTGTGATCTGGGCGCGCAAGAATGGCTATCGTCTGGTAGGTTCCTCGTCTCATGCGGAAGCGGACTACCGGGACGTGAAACGTGCTAACGTGCCAACGATTTTGGTTTTGGGCAGTGAGCAGAAGGGGCTGACGCCAGAGCAAGCCGCGAGCTGTGACCTGGTCGTATCCATGCCAATGCGCGGGCGGGCCAGTTCATTGAACCTGGCTGTAGCCGCGGGGGTGTTGTTGTACGCGCTGATGGAAGAGAAATAATGTCTCGCTAAATTTCGCCTTCTTCATCATCCAACCACAAATTTTCTTCGTCCTCGAGCTCGTCTTCCTCCCATTCCTCCAGCTCTTCTTCTTCCAAGTCACCGTCTTTGGCGGCTTCTTCGTTAGGGGCGTATGTGGTGCAACCGGTATCGGCGTCAAATTCAACGGCCGCGGCGCTGCAATATCCCTCGTCCAGAAAGATGCAATCAATGTAATGGCAACGAATGCGGGGCATAAGTTTCCTCCTAAAGCTCGGTTTGTCCCATCAAACGGACGATCGAAAGGACGAAAATGATGGTGATGAAAATGGCCGAAGCCACGCAAAACGGACAGACAGCGTTTATGACATACTTTGATATGTAAGTCAGATAAGCCGAGAACACCACCCCAGCCAGGCTGAGGCCGAAAACGAGCAGGTTGCCGTTCTGTTCGAAGAACCGGCTGCGCGTTTTCAAGGCGTGGATGCCAATTATGGCCAGGTATGCCAGCAGACCAAGCAGCGAGACGGGAATGCCGAAAATTTCCGAGTAGCGGCTGGCGTTGACAGTGGCGCAATCCCCGGAGTTTAGGCACAGGGCTGTGATGCTGGTCAGTTTTAGAACGAACAAGTAGGCAGCAACCAGTGCACCGAGGATGGCAGCGATGATCGAAGCCCATTTGAAGCCTTTGTCCATAAGTTGATCCGATTTCCTGGTACTCATATATCTTGATTTTGAGTGACAAAGAGCCAGATGCAAAAGCGCAATAACCAATCAAAATTATTTTTTGGAGTACTAAAGCATCCAGATTTCTACTTCTGCGCTTGCAGGCAGCGATTTTACCCCAGAGGGGACAATCAGTAAAGCATTTGCCTGCACTAAAGAGAGCAAATTCCCCGATCCCTGGTGGCCGGTAAGCCGGGCAAGCAGCGCACCATTTTCTTCTGTGACAACAGCCCGCAGGTAACTCTCGCGGCCATCGGAGTCAATCGCTTCAGCCAGCCGGGCGCGTCGACGGGTAAACGAGAGTGGAGCCGCGCCGCTGAGCCTTTCCAGAGCCGGCCGCACGAAGACCTCGAAACCGATGAAGGCCGAGACCGGGTTGCCGGGCAGGCCGAAGAATGGGATACCCCGATAAAGGCCGAAGGCCAGCGGTTTGCCCGGGCGCATGTTCACTTTCCAAAACTCGAGGTGGCCCTGCTCCTCGACCACCTGCTTGACGAAATCGTACGCGCCAACACTGACGCCCGCCGAGGAGACGATGAGATCGGCTTGTGCCTCCACGGCCAGGTCGAGCAGTTTATGTATCGCTGCGCATTCATCCGCGGCGATGCCGAGAGGAATAACTTCTGCGCCAGCCTGCGCAGCCAGAATTGACAGGGTATATGAATTGGCGTCGCGGATTTTACCGGGTATGAGCGGCGCTTCGACCGGAATCAACTCATCGCCGTTCGAAAATATGGCCAAGCGCGGCGAGCGATATACTTGCAGCTTTGAAACCCCGAGCATGGCCAGCAAGCCCAAGTCCTGGGCGCACAGACGGCGGCCGCGCGCCAGCACGATCGAACCGGCATAAATGTCATCACCCCGATGGCGGATGTTTTCGCCCGGCTGGACGGGCTGGTATACCGAGACGGCTTCTGGCGCCGGCGCGCCTGGTTCCCGGCTCTGGTCGGTAACTTCAACCGTGACAACTGCATCTGCTCCAGCGGGAATCGGCGCGCCGGTCATGATGCGGGCAGCCTGGCCAGGAGAAATGACTATATTGCTCAGATTTCCGGCGGGAATGTCTGCCACGACCGATAAAGTAACAGGATTAGACGAATTGCTCCCCCGTGTGTCGGCTGCGTGTAAGGCGAAGCCATCCATGCTGGAGTTATCAAAGGGAGGCAGGTCAATCGTCGCGCAGATATCCTCCGCCAAGACACGGCCTGCAGTCTGGTCGAGGGACAGGGTCTGGAGCTCGACACCGTTCGTGCCGCGAGCAACGGCGGCACGCCTGTGCGAGACGGCAGGCTCGAAATGGGAAAGAATGCGTTGCTGCGCTTCGCTGACGGTTAACATGTTCTCCTCTGGAGCGGGACGTATCCCCGCTGAGGCGGCGACATTATACCATCAACCGCTAGAAATTACCCCCCTCGCACGCGTTGGGCTTCCAATACATTGGGCAAATTCTCGATGCGGGCGAGAATGCGGCTGAGCTGGGAAATATCTTTGACCTCGATGACCAAGTTCAAGTCAGCCAGGTTCTTTCTCACGCGCACGTTGGCGTCCAGGATATTGACACTTTCGGCGTTGAGCAGGTTGGTTATATCGCCCATCAGCCCCTGGCGGTCATAGGCAGAGATACGGATCGGCACCGGGTAGGTGCGGATATGCTCACCCCACGAGACCTTGACCAGCCGCTCGCGATCGCGCATACGCAGGATATTCGGGCAATCCTGGCGGTGGATGGTCGCTCCCCGGCCGCGGGTGATGTAACCGATGATCTCGTCGCCCGGGGTGGGATTGCAGCATCGGGCCGAATTGGTCAGAATATCTTTGAGGCCGAGCACGGTCACTGAACCGGTGGATGGAGGTGGACTGGTGGATGGTACGACGACCAGAATATCGTCAGTCTTTTTGGACTCCAATAGCTTGTTGATGAGGCGTCCGACCGAAAGATCACTGCTCCCAATTGCCACGTAGATGTCTTCGAGCGAGCGAAATTCCAGGCTGCGGCCTATTTCTTCCAAAGCCTTCTCATCAATTTCTGACAGCCCGAGGCGCTGGATTTCACGCTCGAATAGCGCTTTCCCTTGCACCAGGTTCTGTTCGCGGTCTTGCTTCTTGAACCAGGCGCGGATCTTGGAACGGGCGCGCTGGGTGCGCACCAGGCCCAGGCTGGGGTTGAGCCAGTCGCGGCTGGGGCCGCCGTGTTTGGCGGTCAGGATTTCGACCTGGTCGCCAATATGCAGTTCGTATTCGAGAGGGATGAGTTTCCCGTTGACCTTGGCCCCCCGGCAACGGTTGCCGATGTCGGTGTGGACGTGGTAGGCAAAGTCAATCGGCGTCGAGCCGGCCGGCATGTCAATGATGTCGCCGCGCGGCGTGAAAATGTAGACACGATCCTTGAAGACATCCGTCTCCATACTGTCCACGAATTCCTGGGCATCGTCCACTTCTGGCCGCCATTCCATCAGTTTACGGATCCAAGTTATGCGCTCGTCGTACCTGTCGCGAGGGCCGCCCTCTTTATATCGCCAGTGGGCGGCAATACCGATCTCTGCGCTTTCGTCCATCTCCGGCGTGCGGATCTGTACCTCGACCGGTTTGCCATCCTCGTAGATGACGGCTGTGTGCAGGGATTGATAGAAATTATCTTTTGGGACGGCGATGTAGTCATCGAACTCGTTGGGGATCGGACGCCAGCGGGTGTGGATCACGCCCAGGGCGGCGTAGCAGGCCGGAACGTCCGCGACGAGTAGCCGGACGCCGCGCACGTCGCGCACCATCTCGAAGGATTTGTCCCTCTCGGTCATTTTCTTGTAGATCGAATAAATGTGTTTAGGCCGCCCATAGATTTCTGCCTGGATGCCGTGTTCAGACAGGACGCGCTTGAAGTGGTTGACGATTTGCGTGATCTGGTGTTCGCGCAACTCGCGGCGCGCGGCCAGTTGTTCGGCAATCTCTTTGTATTTTTCGGGATTGACGTAACGGAAGGCCAGGTCTTCCAGTTCCCACTTGATTTGCCAGATGCCCAGGCGGTTGGCGAGGGGGGCAAAGATATCCAATGTCTCCTGGGCGATGCGCTTGCGCTTCTGGTCAGGGAAAAAGCCCAGCGTGTGCATGTTGTGCAGACGGTCGGCTAGTTTGATAAGAACGACGCGCACGTCATCGCCCATGGCCAGGAAAGTCTTGCGCAAGGTTTCGATGGCCAGGGTTCGTTTACGGTTGCGGCGGGATTGCTCGTCCTCAGCCTGTTCGCTTATTCCTGAAAGGGAAACCTTGTTCTTGAGTTCTTCCTGATGCTCGCCGCGTGAGACGCGCGGCAGTTGGGTTAGTTTGGTAACGCCGTCCACCAGTTTGGCGATGCTCTCGCCGAAGTCGCGGCGCAGGTCAACGAGCGTTATCGAGGTGTCCTCGACCGTATCATGCAATAAACCGGCTGCGACCACATCCGCCGGCATGTGCAGTCCGGCCAGAATGGCGGCAACGGCCAGGCAGTGATTTATGTACGGCTCGCCGGAAGCGCGCTTTTGCCCGTTGTGGACGCGTTCGGCGAGGCGATAGGCGCGCTGCACCAGTTCCCGATCCGCGTTGGTGTAATTATCGGGCAGGTCTTTTACCAGCTCTTCCAGACTCAATGGCGAGGCGGCTTTCATACCCCCTATTGTAATGCTCTTTTCACTCGATGATCTCCCCTGTCCAACGATCTCGGTTTGCCCAAAACGGACATTGTGGGCACTTTTCGTCTAATGGATAGTCAATTCCTTCTTCATGTGGACAACCTATAATTCTGTCCACCATCCCTGTTCTTACGACTTTATGCTTTTCAATGAATTGCAGGATTTGATTGTTGATGACAACATCGTGGCGTACATCCTGGTTTCCTGAGAACCACTTCTCGATCAAAACTTGGTCGGTGTCTTTTTCCGAAAGGATAATACCAACGACCACTTTTGAAGCGAACCTGTCGTTTGGCCCATAGTAAGCAATCGTGGCAATCGGATATCCTGTTTTGCGTTTGGCTTTTTTCTGTATCCAGTATGAGGGATTACTTATCGGAAACATTTTTCTCTCCAGCAGTTACCCTTGGATTAAGCCTGTCGTCTCGCACCGGTGTCCACACGCTACGCGGTCGCTTCGCTGATGCTGCCGTTGCTCGCGGCACGAACGGTGTCGAAACCCTTGGGTAGAGCTTGTCGAAACCCTTGGGTAGAGCTTGTCGAAACCCTGTCAAAGCATGGACTTCGCGATCTGGTAGCTGCGATTTCCCTGGACTGCCCGCAGTCAGGGCAGGCAATCGCTGGAGGTAGTTTCAGCCCCACAAATCTGACAAGAGCCGCATAATTTCCCCCATTCATCCAGGCTGAGCGTCTCTGCCCGTCGTTGCGGATCAATCCCGGCTGCGAGCAGGCGCTGTTCGGCTTCTTCGCGCGGTATGATCGTGGAGAGGGCGTTACGCAGGGTCTTGCGCTTCTGACCGAAGCCGGCCTTGGCCAGCCAGAAGAATCTGTCGAGCAGGGGAGAGGGGATCAGTGGGGATGGATGAATATTGATCTGCAAAACGGCTGAAGCAACGTTCGGGACGGGGTAAAAAGCCCCGGCCGGGATGCGCGCCGCGATCTCGGCTTTGCCAAAGACCTGCACACTGAGCGCCAACAGGCTCAACCTGCCCGGCACGGCGCAAATCCGTTCGGCAACTTCCTCTTGGACAGTCAGCACCAGCCGGCGCGGACGCGGGGCGCTCTCCCCCTGCGGGGAGTTGGCGAGCAAATGGCGCAGCAAGATGGACGTGATGTAATACGGGATATTGGCGACCACCAGGTAATCCGGCGCGGCGACCAGCTCGGCCGGGCGAAGCTTGAGAATATCGCCCTGGATCAAACGGACATTCGCGTAAGGGGCGAGTACGGCGCGTAGAGCCGGGAACAAGCCCTCGTCCAGTTCGACCGCGACCACTTGGGCAGCGGCCAACGCCAGGTGACGGGTCAGGGAGCCTAATCCCGGGCCGATCTCCAGTACCGTGTCATCCGGTTGGATGTCGGCAATCGCCGTGATCTTCCCCAGGGCTGACTCGTCTTGCAGGAAGTTCTGTCCCAACCCTTTGCTGGGGCGCAAACCGTACTGGCGCAGGATGGCGGGGATGTCGAGCGCGGGGAGAGAGGCGTTTTTCATCGGTATGGCAGAGTGTACAAAATCTTATCCGGCACGGGCGTCAGAAAATAAATTGTCGTCCACCCGGTCATCGGTTGGTAGTCGCTGTCGCTCCAGCCCAGGTCAATCCAATAGCGATCCGGGAAACCGCCGCCGATATCTTCGATGGTGGCGTAACCGTAGCCTGGTACGTAGATGGGTTGGCCGACCATGTATGCCCACCAGCGCGCCACCACCGCCACCACGCCCTTTTGCACCAGCTTGCCGCTGGAGGTGCCGTAGTAGCAGCGCTCGCCGCCCGAGCGGCAGGGCGAATAGGAGGTCGTATAGACGCGCAGCGCGCGCCAGTATTGAATGGCGACGCCATCAACGCTCGTCGAACGGATGACAACCTTCGTCCCGAAGCCGACCACCCGATCCAGCGCCGGCCGGACGACGCTCTCGCTTTCGGCCTGTCGCCCCACTTCTTGTCCATCCTCATAACGGATGCGCACCCGGCTCATCGCCAGGCCAGGTTCGCCGCCCTGCAGCAGGCTTTGCTGGTCAAGTTCCAGGTCGGCGGAGGCTTCGAAACGGGAGGTGAACGGAATGGATTTTTGGCTGAGCGTGACGGTCTCGACGACGCGCGTGATACGAATTTGCCCATCCTCGGGCAGCAGAGCGGACTCGGACGGGAGGCTGGTATCCAACCCCTCGAGCGGAATCCCAGCTTGAGCCAGCGCCTGCCCGACCGTCGCCGCGGCCGAGCGGATGACGAGCGACTTCCCATCCACGCTGACGGTGTACTCACGCGAGGGCGTGTACGTCACCGTCAGCGGGCCATTTATCGGCGCTTCGGCGGGTGGATCGAGCCGGTCAGCGGCGTAGAGGGATATGCCGGCCTCCGTCAGCGCCTGGCCGACGGTGAAGGCGGAAGTTTGGATGGTCTGCTGTCCATCGGGTTTGACTAGCGTCAGCGCCACGGCGCGGCGGACTTGCAGGGTGTAAGATTTGGCTTCGGGGAGAGGTTGGTCGAGGGGGATGGACTGTCCGAGGTAGAGGAGGCGGTCGGTAGGGGAGAGACTGATATTCGCCTCGGCCAGTAGTTTGGATGGGAGGCGTTCAGCGGTGGCGAGGGTGTAAACCTGATCGCCATCCACAATTTGAATGGCGTTCTGGGAAACTTTTGGCTGGCAGGAGGCAGTCGAGAACACAACGACCGCCAGAATCAGCCGTAGAAATGATTTCATACGCTTATTCTAACCGAATAACGCCGAAGCCTTGTGCCGTTCGAGCATCTGTCGTTTACCAAGCAAAGAATGCCTCTTTTTGGGCAACACCTTGCCTGATCGAAAACCCCACATGCGAGACGCGAATAACTTTGCCCATCCTTTTTGCTTTCGTGTCTAGCCTCGGATGATTCAGGATACGGCGCACAAAAACAGCAACTTCGTCTTTTCCTATCGCGAGACATATCAAGCAGTACCGAGAATGTGAGAGTTTGCGCTCGTAGAATCCCAGATCGCGTGTGAAGAATGTGGTATCGCGAAGTGTATGTAAAAAGGGGATGATTTCCTCGTCCTTCATCCCCTTTCGCCCGAAATCTAAACCCACCTGGTGAATTGATATGCCCCAAGTCAGCAATTGACTTCGCTGATCTTCGGGGATATTCTCGTCAAGGATGTTCATGCAGCGACTGGCTCCAAGCGAAATTCGTCGGCATGTTTCAAGAATGCCTCGCTGGACAATTTCACCGCCTCTGCAATTGCCTCTTTCGTAATATTGCCATGCCACTGCTCGATGATGGTTTCCCAAACCATTCCTTCAGCGACCATTTCCAGCACGTCTGAAACAAAGATACGCGTGCCGCGAAAAGTTGGCTTGCCGTGGCAAATCCTGGGGTCAGCTACGATGTATCGCCCTAATAGTTTTGCTTCTGTCGTTGTGTTCACCATTACACCTCTTTCTCGTCTGACCCGATTATATGACAAAACGTGCTGACCTGCCAAGTCACCCGACACGTTTCAATCATCAATCCTCACACTCACATTCCATCCCTCTTGCTTTCTCGAAGGCCTCGCCTCCCTCACGCGCCGAGAAGAAGATCAAGCCCAACGCGCCCAGACTGTCCACAAAGCCGAAGCCGGTCAGTTGGTAGATGATGCTGGCCGCCAACAGGACAAGCGACATGTAGACGCAAACCAGCGTGCAGTTGGCATCCGCCAGGATGGGCGCGGAATCCAAGGCGCGGCCGACTTTACGTTTGGCGGCGACCAGCGCCCACATGCTAGCAATTGATATGAGCGCGATGATGATACCCGGCAGGGTGGTCTCCGGTTTGTGTTTCATCAGGGTGTTGGCAATGGCTGTCGCAAACAGGCCGGCGGCGAGCAAATAGAAACTCGTCCCGGTGATGCGCAGCGCGGTGCGCTCGAAATCGGAGCGCGGCGTCCCCGGGTTGCGCTGGATGCGCAGGATCATGGCGATGATACCCACGCCAGACAGCACCTCGATGAAACTGTCAATGCCAAAGCCGAACAGGGTCAGGGTTTCATCCTGCACGCCAAAGAAGACGGAAACCAGCCCCTCGAGCAGGTTATACGCGACGGTGAAGTAGCCCAGGTAGAGGGCAACCTTGAAATGGCGTTCAATCTTGATCGCGTGTGTAAGGGTTGTCATAATTTATCATTACACCTTATCGGAAATTTTCTACCGAACATCTTCTAACGCGAATACCGCGAATGGGCAAATGGCGCGAATAAAGCCCAGAAAACATTCGCGAAATTCGCTTATTCGCGTCATTCGCGTTGAAACTTGCCCGCTCAAACGAAAATGTACGGTAGCGAAATCGGAAATAAAGTGACAGTCACTTGAATGCGTTGAAATCTGGGCAAAAACATTCCAAGTGACTGTCACTTTGTACAATTATAGCTCAAATTCCTGAGACCAATTTTGGATTACAATCACGGTATGGGAAAAATACCAGCTATTCTCCTTTGCCTTACGCTCATAGCCGCTTGCGGCCCCTCGGCTGAGCAAATTGCGACAATGACTGCCAGCGCCGACGCGCTAACAGCCGCCGCCTGGAGCAAAACGCCGACGCCTACGGACACGCTGACCGAAACGCCCACCGCGACGATCACGCTGACGCCCACCGAGACCCCCACGCCAACCATAACTCCTACGGGAACGATGACACCTTCCCCCAGCATCACCCCATCCCCAACCTTCGCGTTTCCATCCGTCACGGTCAACAAGCAAGCCCATTGCCGTTACGGGCCGGCTCAACCCTATCTTCATGCTGCCGATCTTTTCCCTGGCGACAGCGGTACCGTACGCGGGCGTTATCTCAACAGCAACTGGTTGTTGATCAAGTTCGATAAGCTGTCATATTTCTGCTGGGTGGCTCCATCCGTGATAGACATTCAAGGCGATATCAAGATTGTCAGATACGCCGATCCGCGCCTGCCTGGACCGAGCGTCTTATACGGCCCGCCGCAGCGCGTGACAGCCACCCGCCAGGGCGACCAAGTCAGCGTGACGTGGAGCCTGGTGAACATGACCTTGGACGACGACCGGGGTTACATGCTGGATGTCTTCGTCTGCCAGAATGGAGCTTACCTGTGGTGGCCGGTCTCGCTGCCCGACCAGTACCAAACCGGTTACACGTTCACAGACCAGGCCGGCTGTGCCGGGACTTCGGGCGGGAAACTTTACGCCGTCGAGAAACACGGCTATACAGAGGCGGTGCCTATTCCCTGGCCGGCGCCATAGTTACCTAAGTTTCGCCCAAACTAACGGCAATGTGCTCTTGGGCGAGGATAGCGGCC
>JASEHI010000055.1 GCA_030018695.1 Anaerolineales bacterium | reverse complement strand
GAGAAGACCTGCCTGAGGCCGGAGACCTGGGTTCGCTCTTTGAGGGAAGGGTACATCTCCGGGAAGAGGGCTGTCCAGTTGAGGACGACCACCGTCCACAGGCCGTCGAAGAGCAGGACGAAAATCAAGAACCAGGCGAAGAGGGGGCCGGCCTGCCCGGCCTCCACGCGGAATGGGGGCAGCCAGAGCAGGGCGAAGGTGATGGCCAGGGGCAGGGTGCAGAAAACGATGTAAGGGATGCGCCGTCCCCAGCGGGTGCGGGTGCGGTCGGAGAGCTGGCCGGCAAGGGGGTCGTTGATGGCGTTCCAGATGCCGTAGATCGTCCAGCCGATGGTGGCCACCAGCATGGCCGGGAGTTTGAGGTTGTCAATATAGAAGAACTGGATGTAGGTGACGAAGGCCTGGTAAGAGATCAACGCGGCCAGGTTGCCACTGCTGTAGGCGAGCTTTCTTGGGAAATTCATTTTGGGGCTCCTTTCTTTCTAGTGAGAACAATCAAATTTTTCTCGTCGGAGAAATGCCAAAGTGTCGAAGTCTAGTCTCAGTAGTAGTCGTCATGAACGACGTTCACCACCAAACATAAAAATCGTCTATTTTCAGGTCAAATGTTCCTCCTTGATATTTTTCCTTATTACTACTTGTCACCTTTGGTGATCAGATCTATGAATATCGGGTATGTAACCTCCACACGCTGGCCGGGCTGCTCCGGGCTGATCCAATCATGCGGCAATAGGAGATCGGCGGCGAACTCATAGGCGCGCACGTTCGCGGCGCCTCTCTTGCGCCAGGCGTTGACCAGTCTGGACACGTCTGCGTTGTTGACTGCCAGGTCGTTAGCGTTGGTGATCGCCAAGATCGCTCTGGCCGCCGGCTTCGCCTGACGGGCGCACGCCTGGACGGCAAATCCAAGCCGGTAGGCCTGACTGAGCGCATGAGTCGAAAAGCGAGGATAGGCGTATGTCGGGCCGGGCAAGTCGGCCTTACATCTTGGATCCCACCAGACAAAGAAATTTGGCAGCCTCGAGAGCAACGCCGTCGTTAATTGGGTCAAAGCCGCGGGCGCCGCGTGCAGCCCGAAGGTGGGCGCGATGATCACGGCTAAATCGAGGTCGGCCCGCTGTTGTGCCGCCCAGGCGGTCATGCACCCGGCCATCGAAATCCCAGCCAGGGTGACGTGGCGGCCAAGACCACGCCCAATATCCACCACCTCGTCGGTGAAGGTTACGAGTGTCTCGGCGGTGAGTTTGGCAAGGCTGGATGTCATGCGATTGGCCAGGCCGTGGTACGGCGCACGGGGGATCAGCACGTTCCAGCCCAAGTCGTAGAAGGCCGTCCCCAGTTTTTCGAACCCCTGTGGGCAGTTGGTCAGCCCGTGCAGGAAAACGGCGCTCCGTTCGACCTGGCGGCCATGCGTCATGAGCTTCGTGCGGCATAGAGGATTGATCTCTGGGGTGTCCCTGGCTTGCAGTGCTTCGATCCGCCGTACTGCTTCGAGATAATCTTGCGCTGGGTTGGGGTTTGACAATAGGCTATTCATAAGAGATAATCCTGCGCTGGATTGGGGCTGGGTAGTAGTTGGTGGGCGGGACGTTGGCGAAGCAGTTGGGCTTGAGGAAGACCCGCTGCCCTGGCCTGATGACCTCCGGCACTCCGCCCACGCTCAGGCGGAAGGCCTCCTCGATCAACTCCTGGATGGCGGTCACGGACTCCGGGGGATAATCCAGGACATCTTGTTTGGCGCCGGTGGCCCCGGGCAGGGCCTCCCGGTGCACTAGAGCGACTTTGCTTTTCTCCATATTGTTCTCCTCGTATGCGGGAGGGGCGACACCCTGCCAGGGTGCGTCGCCCCTCGCCTCGTCAAAGATCGAGCCAGGTGACGCATTGCCTTTCCCGATGATCTTACATACCTGTGGCGGCATCTTCCTCCCGGGCTGCGCGGATGCCTTCCTCCGGCTTGATCAGCGCCAGGAGGAGAGCGCCGACGATGAAGAAAACAACCAGGGAAAGGATGCCCCAGCGGCCGGTGCCGGTCAGCTGCCCTACCAGGGCGAAGATGAAGGGGCCGGCAACACCGGCAAGTTTGGAGCTGACGCTGTAAAAGCCGAAGAATTCGCCGGTCTTGGCCTTCGGGCACATCGAGGCAAAGAGAGAACGGCTGAGGGCCTGAGTGCCTCCCTGCACCAAACCCACCAGCGTCGCCAGCACCCAGAAGTGCCAGGCCACCTGCATAAAGAAGCCCCCGATGGAGATCAGGGTGTAGATGGCCAGCCCCAGGTAGATGGCCGGCTTGGTGCCCGTCCGTTTGGCCAGCCAACCGAACAGGAAGGAGCATGGCACGCCGATGATCTGCACCCACAGCAGCGCGCCGAGCAAGGCCGCCGTACCAATGCCGATCTCGGTGCCGTAGATGGTGGACATCTTGATGATCGTGCCGATGCCGTCGGCGTAGACCCAGAAGGCGATCAGGAAGAGCAACAACTGCCGATAGCGCCGCATCTCGCGGAAGGTCTTGATCAGCCGGCCAAATCCGGCCACAACCGGATTGATCCTCTCGCCAACATCCGGCCGCTTCGGTTCCGGCACGCGACGGAAAAGGGGGATGGCGAAGACTGCCCACCAGATGCCCACCGTCAGAAAGGCCAGGCGGGTTGCCAGTTCTTTGCTGGGAATGAAGAAGAACTGCGGGAACTGGATCATCACCATATTCACGGCCAGCAGCAGGCCGCCTCCCAGGTAGCCCAGGGCAAATCCCTTGGTCGAGACCTGATCAATGTCGCCGCGCGTGGCTACGTGGGGCAGCAAAGAGTCGTAGAAGACGTTTCCCCCCGAAAAACCTATCTCGGCTACGATGAAGAAGAGCGAACAGAGCAGCCAATCTCCTGTGCTGATGAAGATCAGAAGCGAGGTGAAGAGAGCCCCGCCCAGGCAAAAAAGGGCCAGGAACCTCTTTTTCGCTCCCGTGTAGTCGGCAATGGCTCCCAGGATGGGAGAGAGGATGGCGACGATGAGCAGAGCAATGGAGGCAGTATAGCCCCAGTAACTGGTGGCCAGAACCCTCGCCTGTTCGGGGTCAGGCGAGAGGGTGGACGCGGCGACCGTGCTGTAGAAAATGGGCAGGACCGCGGCCATAATCGTGGTGGCGAAGGCCGAGTTGGCCCAGTCGTACATGCACCAGGCGTTGACGATTTTGCGATAGGTTTTGTTGACCATTTGGATCCTCCTTCGAGATTTTCAGTAGTTCACGAAAAGGCTTGAACGTGGTTTACTTGGTTCCGACCAAGGAGACCAATACCAATGTCCAAGTCCAGCGTCAAGTCAAGTGTACCCGAACAATCCGTTCCGAGCAAGTCCTAAACGCCTTCGTAGAAGTGGTCCGTAAGAACCTGCCACTCGATTTGAAAAATACTGATTCTCGTGGATTTTGTGGTTTTGCTGTTTTTGCCCAACCCGTCCACGAACCCTTCGGCAGGCTCAGGGCAGGTTTTTCACGAATTCACGAATATCGGGGCGAAAATTCGGGTATTCGTGGCTCATTCGTGGATGGTTGGCGGCTCAAACCACAAAATAAATCAGAACCAGGGAATTGCAAAGCGCTCCATCTGGCGTAACTTCTCAATAATTCGGGGTGAATGGAGTTCATGGATACTTCGTGATCTACTGATTTTTGTTGTTAATTTGGGATATGGGAAACACTACTGCCACGTCATAGAGGGCGAGCGCGTTGAGCATTGATGAGTGCAGCGTACCAGCGTCCGCTGTCCTTGATGATGCGCCGCTGGGTAGGATAGTCCACATAGACGATGCCAAAACGTTTAGCGTAACCGTAGGCCCACTCGAAGTTGTCGAGCAGCGACCAGACGAAGTAGCCCGCCAGCGGCGTGCCAGCGGCGAGAGCCTGATGCACGGCGGCGATGTGCGCTTGTAGAAAGGCGACGCGCCGGGCGTCATGCACCACCCCCTCTGAGTCCGCACCATCCGCGAAAGCCGCGCCGTTCTCGGTGACGTAGATCGCCGGGAAACGATACTCGCGGCTCAAACGGAGCAGCAGCTCACACAGGCCGTCGGGGTAAATCTCCCAATCCATTACCGTATAGTCTGCGCCCTCGACCCGGTGCTGGTGCGCCTGGGGCACTGGCGCGGCCGGATCGTCGCTCACCACGGCGCGGAAGTAGTAGTTGAGGCCAAAGAAATCCAGCGGGACGGCGATTCGGTCGAGGTCGCCAGGCTGGATCGTGGGCACGGCCGGGCCATAATACGCCAGCATGTCTTCGGGGTAGCCGCGTCCGGCCAGCGGGTCGAGGAACCAGCGGTTGAAGTAGCCGTCCCAGCGGCGCGCCGCAGCCATATCGGATTCGGAGTCCGAGGCTGGGACGCCGGGGGTGAGGTTGCAGGTGATGCCGACGCGGGTGCGCGTGCCGCCCTTTCGACTGTGCTCCGGGCGGGCGTTGGCGCGCAGGATGGGGACGGCTGCGCCGTGCGAGAGCAAAACGTTATGCGCGACCTGAAGCGTCTCGCGCAAGTCGCGGCGGCCGGGGGCGTGTTCGCCGGTGTAGTGGCCGAGAAACGAAACGCACCACGGCTCGTTATGCGTAATCCAGTGGTGGACGCGGTCGCCGAGGCGGCGGGAGACCACATTGGCGTAATGGGCGAAGGCGTCCACAATGGCGCGGTCGGCCCAGCCGCCTTCGTCTTGCAGCGCTTGCGGCAAGTCCCAGTGATAGAGCGTGACGAAGGGCGTGCTGTTTGCGGCCAGCAAGCTATCCACCAACCGGTCGTAGAAATCCAGTCCGGCGGGGTTCACAGCCCCGCGGCCCTGCGGCAGGATACGCGGCCAGGCTATCGAAAAGCGATAGGCATTCAGGCCAAGGGATTGCATGAGGGCGATGTCGTCGCGGTAGCGATGGTAGTGGTCGCAGGCCACGTCACCCGTGTCGCCGTCGAGAACGCGGCCGGGTGTGCGGCAGAAGCGGTCCCAGATGGACTCGCCGCGCCCGTCGGTTTGCGCTGCGCCTTCGATTTGATAAGCGGCCGTCGCCGCGCCCCAGGCGAAGCCGGAGGGGAAACGGGGGAAGTCGGAAGACATCTTTTCTTGAATGAGTAATTCCTTTCCTGGCAACATTGGCGGGCTAACCCTTGAGTGACCCGGCCAGAAGACCGCGAACGAAGTAACGGCCGAGGAAGATATAAACCAGAAGCGTGGGGAGCGCGGTGATAAGCGCCCCGGCCATCTGCACGTTCCACTCCACCACATACGACCCGGCCAGATTGTTCAGCGCCACGGTGATCGGCTGCACCACCGGCCGGCTGGTCACGATCACCCCGAACAGGAAATCGTTCCAGATGGCGGTGAACTGCCAGATGAGCGTCACCACAAAGCCCGGCAGCGAGAGCGGGAACAGCACCCAGCGATAAATGCCGAGAAGGGAAGCGCCATCTATCTTGGCGGCCTCGATCAGCTCGGTCGGCACGGAGGCATAGTAGTTGCGAAAGATGAGCGTGGTGATGGGAATGCCGTACACCACGTGCACGAAGATCAGGCCAGGGATTGTTCCATACAGGTGCATCTTCTGCAGCACGACCACCAGCGGGATGAGGATGCTCTGATAGGGAATGAACAGGCCGAAGAGGAAGGCTGGGAAGAGCACCTCCGAGCCGCGAAACTTCCATTTGGAGAAGACGTAGCCGTTGAGCGAGCCGAGCAGGGCCGAGATCGACGCCGCCGGCACGGTCAGATAGATGCTGTTCAGGAAGTTGCCCGCCAGGCCGGTGAAGCCCTGGGCCTTATTGCCAACCCACGCCCGGACGAAACTCTCCAGGCTCAACCCGGCCGGCAGGTCCCACATCGCGGCCAACCTGACTTCCTGAAACGACTTGAGGCTGGTGATGAGCAGCAAATATACAGGCAGAAGATAAAGAGCCGCCGCGGCGATCAGCGCCGCATAGATTAACGGGCGGTAGAGGCGGCGCGGGGTGAACGCGCTCGAACGGGCACTCATACTTGAACCTCGGAACGAAAGGTGTGAATTAGATAAGGTACTACCAGCCCCATTACCAGCAGCAGCATTATCGTCGCAATCGCCGCGCCCATGGCGAAGTTGCCGCCGCGGAACGTCGTGTCGAACATGAAAAGGGCTGGAACATCGGTAGAAAAGCCCGGCCCCGGCCCGGTCATGGCGACGACCAGCGCGAAGATGTTGAGAGCGATCTGACCAAGGATGATCGCCGCGCTGAAGGTGATGGGCCGCAGCAGCGGCAGCACCACATGGCGGTAGATCTGCAGTTCACTGGCCCCATCGATCCGTGCCGCCTCGCGCAGTTCTTCGGGGATGCCCCGTAACCCGGCCAGATACATGGCCATAGTGTATCCCGACATCTGCCATGCAGCGGCGATGACGACGGCCTTGATGCCAAACTGTGGATCGGTGTACCAACCGCTCTTTAGGAACCCTGCCCCGATCTGTTCCAGCAGCAAATTGATCCCATAACTGCCGGTCTCGGCTGTGCCGGGCGACATCAGCCAGCGCCAGACGACGCCGGTGACGATCGCAGAGATCGCCATCGGCAGCAGGAAAATGCTCCGGAAAAGCCCCTCGCCTTTCACCCGCTGGTCGAGCAGGACGGCCAATACAAAGCCGATGGCCAGGCAGGCCGGGATGAACAGGCCGATGAATGTGAGCATGTTGCGCACATCAATTTGGAAACGCGCCAGGGTAAATAGTTTTTGAAAGTTGCGCAGACCTACGAAGGTGAAATCTGGCAGCAGGCTGTCCCACCTGGCAAGCGAGGAGTAGCCATTGAAGGCGATGAAGCCATAAACGAAGACGGCAATGGCGACGACCGAAGGAGTGATGAGAGCAAACGAAGTGAGACGATCACGAGTGAGGCGGCGCATTGGCATGCTCCGGGTAGAGAGCGAGGCAGCCCGGTCGTGGGCCAGACTGCCTCGCCTCTGCTGTTGTTATGATAGTGATACGATTTGGCGGAACATCGCTACTTGCAGACACCCGCATCCAGGCAGGCCTGCTGCATAGCCGCCTGCGCCGCGGCCACATCGCCATTCTGGGCGAAGATCACCATGATGTCTTTGAGCGCGGTGACCCATTGCGGGTGGCCGGCTATATCCGAGCCTGGCACCAAAGCGTTGGAGGCAAAGTCACCGGCCGACCACTTCAGGTAGTCGCTGTAGATGTTCGGATCGCAGTCGGTGCGGGCGCAGATGGAGCCCTTCTTGGGATTGAAGGCTTCCTGCCCGGCCTTGGAGCCGGCGACGATCATCCAGGACTTGGCGTTCACGGGGTTTTTGATGCCCTTGGGCATGGCAAAGCCGTCCGAGATGACGTGGAAGGAGCCGACGCTGCCCGGCGCCGCTGCCCACCCGAAGCCGTCGAAAGCCTTGGCAATGAAGTAGCCGTTCGTCCAGTCGCCGTGGATGAACATGGCCGCCTTGCCTTCCACGATCAACTGCGCCGCGCCGTCCCAGGAGATCGCGGCATGGTCGGTGTTGGCGTAGCCGAGCGCCTTCCAGTAGTTTTCGAGCGCCTGGGTGACGCCGGGGTCAGTCCATGGCGTAGCGCCAGCCCACAGACTCTTGTAGCCCTCCGGGCCGAGCGTGCCGAGGATGAAGCTCTCGAAGGTGAAGCCGTCTTCCCAGCCGCCGCCATTGCCGAAGCCGTAGGGGGTGATGCCCTTGGCCTGGAGCGTTTCGCAGATAGCAAAGAACTCGTCGAACGTCGTGGGCGGGGTCAGGCCATTTTCTTCGAAGATCTGTTTGTTATACCACAGCACGTTGCCGCGGTGGATATTGACCGGCACCAACCAGTAGTGGCCGTTGTTTTGCAGCAGGGGCAGCAGGTCTTGCGGGAAGATCTGATCCCAGCCCTGCTCGGCATACAGGTCATCAAGCGGTTGGATATATTGCTCGGGCGAGTACATCAAGATTTCCTGGCCGACATGCACCTGGAAGGCGTCGGGCGGGTCGCCGCCGGCCAGGCGGGTCACCAGCACAGGCTTAGCGACTGTGCCGCCGCCGCCGGCAATCGCCGCGTTGATGATCTCCACACCGGGGTACAGTGCATTGAAGACTTCGTACATGCCGTTGAGGCCTTCGGCCTCGCCGCCGGCTGTCCACCATGTGAAGTTCTCGAATTGCGCCTCGTTGGCTGGAGCCTCGGTCGCGGCCGGCGCTTCGGTCACAGTCGGTGCTTTAGTCGCAGGCGGCGCTTCGATCGGCTTGGGGCCGCAGGCGGCCAGCATCAGCGCCAGCACACCGAGCAGGGTAAGAACTCGGAAAGCAAGGGATTTGGTTGACATTTCTTTTTTCTCCTCTTATACAAACATAGAAATCGGGTTAGTGTCGTGAGTCTCAGGCGTGTTATATGGATTGTTCCCCTGTAGGCATCACCTCCTTGTCTTGGACTCCGCGCCGGTTTTTTCGCCCTGCGAACCCAAACCGGATGAGGCGCGGAGCACGAGTTCGGTTGGCAGGATATTGCGGCGGGGCGGCGCATTGGGATTGGCGATGAGATCAACCAATGTCTCAAAGGCCACTGCACCCAGGCGTTGGATGGGCTGGCGCACCGTCGTGAGCGGTGGCTCGGTACGCGCGGCAAAAGGCATATCGTCAAAACCCGCAAGCGCAACATCTTCGGGCACGCGCTTGCCCACTTCGCGCAGCGCCCGCAGCGCGCCTGTGGCCATGGTATCGCTGGCGGCGAATACGGCATCCGGGACGTGGGGAAGCAACCGCTGCATGGCCGCATAGCCACTGGCTTCGGTGAAATCGCCCTCCGCGATTAATCCGGCTTCGGAATTGATTCCGCACGCGCCCAGTGCTGCCAGGTACCCCTCGAGCCGATCCGCGCCAGCGATCATATTGCGCGAGCCGGTAATGGTGGCAATGCGGCGATAGCCGAGCCGCAAAAGGTAAGCGACCATTTCGCGCGCACTGTTTCGATTATCCACATCCACGTAACTGATGCGGGCGTCAGTGGGGTGACGACCGATGACGACGAACGGGAGACCGCGTGCCTGCAAGGCTGCGATGATCGGGTCGTCCATCAGCATGGACGCGACGATCACGCCATCGAGCAAGCCTCTCTGTAAGATCTGGCGTATCGTGCGGCATTCGTGTTCCGGCTCTGTCAACCACAACATGACCGAACGGTCGTGTGCGTTGCAGGCGGATAAAATGCCGTGAATGAGAATAGGGAAGTAAGGGTCAGTGAAGAGGGCCGGGACGCCCATCGGAAACACGAGGCCGAGAATGCGCATGCGTCCGGAAGCCAAACCGCGCGCGACTGCATTCGGCTGGTAATCGTACCGCTGCAGCGCCGCCAGCACGCGCTGGCGTGTTTTCGGATGCACATCAGGCTGGTTGTTGATCACCCGCGAGACGGTTGAGCGGGATACTCCAGCGCGTTTGGCGATATCTTCCAGGGTCAGGTCACTCATCTTAATCGTTCCGAAAAAAAGTAAGAAGGAAGCCCTATCTGAAAGCACTCTCACAGATTGGTTGCGGTAACGGTCGAATACCGGGTGGAATTTGACTGAATACCGTGAAAATTTACGTGGGATTGGAAGCGCTCCCAGTTACTATTATAATGATTAATGAGGCGCGAGTCAATGGTTTAGCCAGGGCAATCGCATCTAAATCCAGATTTTGGCTATTGTGCCGGACTCGCCAGGGGCTGAAGACTCGCCAGGGGCTGAAGCCCCGGCTCAGGACATGGAAGCCCCTCCGGGGCTGAAATACGCCAGCCCGAAGGGCTTCCACGTACTGAGAAGCGGCTTTAGCCGCGCCGAGTCGGGTGAAACTGGCCGTCCCCCGCCGGGCGTGGACGACCTTCGATGAGATGGCGACTCGCCTGGGCGCGGTGCGCGACGCGCTCGGCCGCGCCCTGCGCACACTGGAAGACAATGCCCCTACACCATCTTCAGAAACACTTCGACCACCTGTGGATCGAAATGCGCGCCTGCCTGCTCACGAATGTAGGCGCGCGCCTTTTCTTCGGGCCAGGCCGGGCGATAAGAACGGTCGGAAGTCAGCGCGTCCCACACGTCCACCACGGCGAAGAGGCGCGCCGCCAGCGGGATTTGCTCGCCCTTCAATCCGCGCGGGTAGCCCGTTCCATCCCACTTCTCGTGGTGGCAGTAGGGGATGTCCAGCGCCGGGCGCAGGTAGGCGATTGGGGAGAGCATTTCGTAGGCGTACAGCGGGTGTTTGCGCATGATCACCCATTCCTCCTCGGTAAGGGCACCGGGTTTGAGCAGGATAGGATCGGGCACGCCCATTTTACCGATGTCATGCAGCAGCGCGCCGCGCCGGATGTGCACTAACTCTGTTTCGCTCATGCCCATTTCCCGCGCCAGGCGCTGGGTCATCTCGGCGACACGCTGGGTGTGGCCTTCTGTTTCCTTGTCTCTCAGGTCGAGGGCATGCGACCAGCCTTCGATGGTGGCGTCGTAGGCGGCAAACAGATCCATATTGGAGCGCTGCAGGTCGTCGAACAATTCGGCGTTGTCAATGGCGATGGCCGCCTGCCCGACCAGGGTATCGAGGTAATCGAGCCACTCGGCGTCGGGCCTGAGCGGCGCGCGGTGAAAGACTTCCAGCACGCCGCATACCTGACCTTTGGCGATGAGGGGGGCGGCGAAATAGGCGATAAAGGCCTCGCCCGCCAGCAGCTCGGCGCGCGCATGGGCCGCGCCGGACTCGGGCAGGCTGGGGACGCTGACGAGGCGACGTTCGAGCGCGGCCAATCCGGCGTGGTCCTCCCCCAGCCGCAGACGGGTGCGCTCGATGGCCGGGGAGCGGAAGCCGCGCCCGGCGGCGTATTTCAGCGTTAACGTGTGAGGGTTGAGCAGCAGCACGGCGGCGGCGTCCACGCCGAGCTGGGTTACAACGTGGTCGAGCAGGAAGTCGAGCGTCACGCGCAAGTCCATGCTGGCGCTGATGGCCGTATCGACCGCGTGCAGGGCGGCCAGGCGCTCCACCTGCCGCCTGGTCTGTTCGTGCAGGCGGGTGCGGTGGATGGCATTGCCGGCGATCTCGGCCAGCGTCGTCAGCAGGCGGGCCTCCTGCGCGGTTATCTCGCGCGGCAATTGGACGGAGACGAAGAAGAAGCCGATGACGGCCTGCTCGGCGCGGATGGGAGCATATACGCCGCCCCAGCCGGGCGGAACCCGCTCCCATAATGAGCCCCCCAGGCGCGCATCGCCGGGGATCTCAGGCGAAATGCAGGTTTCGCCCGCGGCCAGCATTGGCGCCGTCATGCCTTCCCGCGCGGGCAGCGGCCCGTTGGGAATGCCGGTGAGCCAGCCGCGCGCGGCGGCCTTGCGAATCTCGTCGCGCCCGGCGTCGTACAGAAAGAGGATGCCGGCCTCGGCCCTCAGCACGGCCAGGGTTTCATCCAGCAGGCGCGGCAGCATTTCGTCCAGCGTCCGGGCGGCGCGCAGGGCGGTGGAGATGCGGTTGATGGCTTCGAGCTCGCTCTCCCGCTGTTTGCGCTCGGTGATGTCGCGGGCATTGATCACGATCCCGCTCACCGCCGGGTTCTCCAGCAGGTTGTTGCCGATCACTTCCATCGTCCTGAATGAGCCATCCTTGTGCCGGAGGCGGAATTCCACAAACCGATCCGACAGGCCGGGGGTTTGCAGGCGATGAGCAATCGCCCCCAGCGCCGCGGGCTGGTCATCAGGGTGAACGAAATCAGCGACGCTCCTGCCGATCAATTCATCCACCTTGTAACCCAGGAGGCGCTCTACCGAAGGGCTGATATACCTGCTGGCGCCACCCGGTTTCAGCACGATGATAAGGTCGCTGGCGTTCTCGGTCAGAGCGCGGAAATGCTCTTCGCTCTCACGCAGGGCGCGGCGCTGACGCGCCTGCCCCAGCGCCGTGCGCACGGCGAGCGGCAGGCGGACGATGTTTTGGGGAGATTTGAGGACGTAGTCGTCCAGCCGGGCGCTGATGGCCTCGCGGGCGATCTGCTCGCTGCCGGCGCTGGTGAGGATGATCACCGGATATTCGGGCCAGCGGGATTTGACGTCGCGCAGGTTACCCAGGCCGGTGGCCCACGGCATGGATACATCGCTGATGACCAGGTCGAAATCCCCCCTTTCGAGCGCGGCGGTCAGCGCTTCTGCCGAATCGATCTCGGTTACCTGCACGCCGGGGAAGGCGCGGCGCAGCTCGCGCAGGGCCAGGAGGCGGTCGTCCGGGCTGTCGTCGATCAGCAAGATGCGCGGGGGCTGCTCGAACTCCGCCGCCAGGCTTGTGACGAGGTCGCACAGCGCCTCGGGCGCGGGCGGCTTGACGAGGAAGGCGTTGGCCCCGTGGCTGAAGGCGCGCTCGATGGTCGGAATGTCGTGGGAGGAAGTAAGCATGACAACCGGCAGAGCGTGCAGCTCGGGCTGTGTTCTGATCCACGCCAGCACCTCGAAGCCGGATTTGCGCGGCAGGTTGAGGTCGAGCAGGACGAGGCCGGGCAGGGGGAAACGCCCGCGGTCGGTGTACTCACCCGCGCCGGAGAGGTAATCTATGGCGGCCTGCCCGTCTTCGACGACCAGCACGGGGTTAGGCAGGTTGGCCTTGCGCGCGGCGCGCTGGGTAAGGAGCGCGTCGTCGGGGTTGTCTTCGACGAGGAGGATGGTGGATAGCGGAAGCGGCATGGTGGGTTCTCGATTCTAAATCGTGAAGCAGAACGTCGCGCCCTTGCCCACCTCGCCCTCGGCCCAGATGCGCCCGCCGTGACGGTGGATGATGCGCGCCACGGTGGCCAGGCCGATGCCGGTGCCGGAAAATTCGCTGGCGGAGTGCAGGCGCTGGAAAGCGGTGAATAGCTTGTTGGTATGGGTTTGGTCGAAGCCGGCGCCGTTGTCGCGGACGAAATAGCAGACAGCCGATGGCGTATGGCTTATGGCGGCAGGCAATTCGCCATCTGCCAACACGCCAAATTCTATCCTCGCCTTCGGCTGCTTCCCGGTGAACTTCCAGGCGTTGCCGAGCAGGTTTTCCAATGCCATGCGCAGCAGGCGACGGTCGCCCTGCACGGTCACATCTTCGGCGATGATGAATTCCACCTGGCGCTTCGGCTCGCGCTGGCGCAACTCGGCGGCGATCTCGCCTGCCATCACGCTCAGGTCAACCGTCCCAGGCTGCATCTCCTTGCGAGTGACCCGGGAGAGGTCGAGCATGGCGTCGATCATCTCGTTCATGCGTTTGACAGCGGCTGCCATGCGCTGGATCAGTTCACGGCCAGCGTCGTTCAACCGGTCGCGATGGTCCTCCAGCAGGATGTCGCCGAATCCGGCGACAGTGCGCAGCGGGGCGCGCAGGTCGTGCGAGACGGAATAGGAAAAAGCCTCCAATTCCTTATTGACCGCCTGCAATTCGCGGTTGAGACGCTCACTCTCCTGGATGCGGGCCGCCAACTCCTGGTTGAGAACTGCCAGCCGTTCGGCCTGTTCCTGCACCTGCTGGCGCATGCGGAACAGGTCCACGAACGCCGCCACTTTGGACTTCAGAATCTCCGGCACGATGGGCTTGACGATGTAATCCACCGCGCCCACCGAATAGCCTTTGAAGACGTGCGCTTCGCTGACACCGATGGCGGTGATGAAGATGATCGGCGTATGGCGGCTGCGCTGGCGCTGACGAATGACGGCAGCGGTTTCGAAGCCGTCCATCTCCGGCATCTGCACGTCCAGCAGAATGGCGGCGAAATCCTGCTTGAGCAAGCGGCGCAGGGCTTCCGCGCCGGCAGCGGCGTCCACCAGATTCCATTCCGGGTTATTGAGCAGGGAATGGAGGGCCAGCAAGTTTTCGGGGCGGTCGTCTACGAGGAGGAGGTTGATTTTGGGGGCAGTTTGTTCGGCATTCATGGCTGTCTCGATCCAGAAGGCAGGAGGCAGGAGGCAGGAGGCAGTATTGCTTACCGTTTTCTACTGACGGCAGCCTCCAGGTAAAAGCCGATCTCTTCCAAAGAAAGGCTGTTCTCCACACCCACGGCTGCGATGGCCGCTTCGGGCATGGTTTTGGCATCCGCGGTCGCAGGGTCTTGTACAATCGTCAGTCCGCCGCGCGCTTTGATAACAGCCAATCCCTGCGCGCCGTCGGCATTAGCACCGGTGAGGATGACGCCGATCACACCCGGGCCGCAGGCTTCGGCGGCGGATTCGAATAGCACGTCAATCGAGGGGCGGGCGTAGCTGACAGGGGGTTCGGTGGAGAGGGTGAGGTGATAGTCAGATAGTTGGATAGTCGAATAGTCCGATAGTCGGATGGTCGAATAGTCAGGTGGTCGGGTGGTTGGGGGGGGCGGGCAATTGGGATTCGATGAGGAGGTGATAGTCCGGCGGGGCGAGGTAGATATGGCCGGGGAGGAGGGGCGTTTTGTCTTCGGCTTCGTAAACCGGCAGGAGGCTGTGCTGCTGCAGGAGCGCGGCCAACGTTTCGTCCGCGCCTTTCTCGCGATGCTGGGCGATGACCACCGGCAGGGAGAACGCGGCGGGCAGGGCGCGCAGGATGGTTTGGAGGGCGCGCAGGCCGCCTTTGGAAGAGCCGATGACAACGAGGGTGTATGCCATGGCTTACTGCCTACTTGATTTTCCGGTAGATCTTCTCCTTCGCGTCCACCGTCTCGTAGCAGTCCTCGAGGGGAGTAAATCTGAGGGACTCTTTGCTGCCGAGAACGAGGAAACCCAGGACGGGCAGACTTTCGTACAGGAGGGCGTGAACGTGTTCGGACAGGGATTTGTTGAAATAGATCAGCACGTTGCGGCAGCAGATGAGGTGGAATTCGTTGAAGGAGGCGTCGGTGACCAGATTGTGCTGCGCCCAGACGACGCTGCGCTGCAATTCGGGGCGGAAGCGGGCATTGCCGTAATGAGCGGCGTAGTATTCAGAAAACTCGTGTGCGCCGCCGGCGGCGAGGTAATTCGCGGTGTAATCCTGCATCGCTTCGAGCGGGAAGATACCTTCTTTGGCCTTAACCAACGCCGCCTGGCTCATATCGGTTGCATAGATGCGCGCCTTATCCAGCAGGCCCTCCTCTTCGAGCACGATTGCCAGCGAGTAGACTTCTTCGCCTGTGGCGCAGCCGGCGTGCCAGATGCGGATAAAGGGGTAGGTGCGCAGGGCGGGCGCGACCTTTTCGCGGATGGCGCGGTAGCAGCCCGGGTCGCGGAACATGGCGGTCACGTCAATGGAGATAGTGAGCAGAAAACGCTGCATGGCCGCCGGGTCGCGCAGCACTTTCCCTTGCAAGGCAGAGACCGTCTCCAGGCCCTCGTCCTGCATGGCTTTGCGGATACGGCGCTTAAGCGAGGCAGGGGCGTAGTCGCGAAAATCGTAGCCGTAGCGCTGGTAGACGCCTTCGAGGAAGAGTTTTATTTCCACGTCTTCGAGCTCATTGTCGCGTTTGGTCATGTCAGTTTTCTGCCTACTTGAACTTCTCCGGGTGTTCGATCATGCTGCCCAACATCCTGCCAACCTCCTCATGAACGTCCCGAAGGTTTTCTCGAAGGTTCTGGCCGTTTTCTGAACCTTCGGGACGGTTGTTCGTTCGGGCGACATGTAGCCGCAATCGCGGGAAAAATCCAGCCATACCTGTGTTTCGGCTGTTTCGGTCAAACCGTCCACGAACCCTTCGGCAGGCTCAGGGCAGGTTTTTCACGAATTCACGAATAATACGCCGCCAATTCGAGTATTCGTGGCCCCATTCGCGGATGGGTTTCAGGCAAAACCACAAATTCCGTTAGAACCAGGAAAATTTCTGATTCTCGTGGATTTTGTGTTTGGAGTGGTCAACCGTCCACGAATAGCGCACGAATGCTCGAATGTCCGACTCCCATTCGTGAATTCGTGGTCTTATTCGTGGATGGACTTTACTTCTTTACCGCATTATCCCGACCAATTCGTTGAACAGGCTTCATGTCCTTGCCAGGGAAGACTCTCCGATATTCCAATCTTCTGCGCCCAAAGTTGAACAATAACGCCACGGGCGCGCCTGTAGCTTTCAGGTAATTGATGACCTGCGCCAGTTCGTCATTGGTCAGTTGATGACTGAACGCTTTGATTTCCACAACCACCTGCAGGTTGGGGAATAGATCCAAATAGAAGGTTGCGACCCGTTCGCCCTCGAAATCAACAAAGACTTCATATTGACGGTTTGGCTCAATCCCGGCATGGTTGAGTTTGACTTCCATGGCTTTCTCATACGCTTCCTCTTTGAAGCCATGGCCAATCTCATTGTGAACTTCCATTGCCAAACCAATCAGTTTGTAGGTCAGGTCATTTCCAGTTGAGTCAACCACAAGGGGCATAGGGTCTCCGCTTATTGTTATTGGATTTTATTCCAAATTCCGAAAAATCCGTCCACGAATAGCGCACGAATGCTCGAATGTCCGACTCCCATTCGTGAATTCG
>JASEHI010000054.1 GCA_030018695.1 Anaerolineales bacterium | reverse complement strand
AGGGTCGGTAAGCGGGACAGCTCTCCATCGCCGAGAATATGTGCACCAATCCAGGATGGTCTCCACGTTCCTTCAAAATCATTTTGATGCGCTTTTCCTTGCGAAAGTGCTTTGATCTCCGAACGAACTCGATCTCCACACCATTTTCTTTGGCAATGGCCTCCGCATTCGCTCGAACGCTTTCTCGCAAAGGTTGTGCAAACTTGGTGTAATCGAAAATGCGAATCTCGTGCTGGTACAGATAGCTGGTCATCGCTCGAGCGTAACACCACTGCTGCACATGCCCTGTGACGAGTACCCGGTCATAGCAGTTCAGCACTCCATGTAAATCATCGGCATACTTTTCGGTAAGCAGTTCGGTTGCCATTGCCCAACTCCATCAGTTCCAGAAGTATGATGGGTGCAATGTAACTGAAACTTGCTGAGTTGGCAAGATGTATCCAACTTAGTGTACAATATTGAGGAGAGAAAGTTGCCATGTGTGGAAGCTATGCCTTCCCCGTTTTCTAGTCTGAGACAGCCCTTGGCTGCTCTCGTTACCGACTTGTGTAGGGTGCTTTTTTGACCCGTCCTATTGAGCGACTTTCTCTCTTTCATTGTTGTCCTTTTTGGTTCCGGCTCGTCCGGGTTAGGGCTTCAGGATAAAGATTTGGAAACTATCTATGGCTCAGCCCCCTCCAGGTCATTTAGTGATCCGAAAATTCCTCACCCCATGCTCACCACCTGACTATCCCACTGATGCCATTTGCCATGGTGCTTCTCGAGAATGTGTCGCCCCTCACCCGGCGACTTCAGCCCGATCAATTCCAGGTCGGCGTCCACCATCACCTTGACCAGGTCCCCGAAAAACACGCGCGGCTCCCAGCCCAGCTCCCGGCGTGCCTTGGCGGGATCCGCCTGCAGGAAGTCCACCTCGGTCGGGCGGAAGTAGCGCGGGTCAATCTTGACGTAGTCGTGCCAGTCCAGGTTGACGTAGCCGAAGGCTGCATCCAGGAACTCGCGTACCGAGTGCGCTTCGCCAGTACCGATGACGAAATCATCGGCCTGGTCGGTTTGCAGCATCTTCCACATCGCCGCGACGTAGTCCGGGGCATAACCCCAATCCCGCCTGGCTTCCAGGTTGCCCAGGTACAGCTCTTTCTGTTTCCCGGCGACTATGGCGGCCACTGCCCGCGTGATCTTGCGCGTCACGAAGGTCTCGCCGCGGCGTGGGGATTCGTGGTTGAACAGGATACCGTTGGCGGCGAACATCTTGTAACCCTGACGATAGTCGCGCGTCACCCAGTAAGCGTAGACCTTGGCCACGGCGTAAGGGCTTTGCGGCTCGAAGGGTGTGCTCTCGTTTTGCGGCGGTATGGCGCTGCCGAACATCTCGCTGGAGGAGGCCTGGTAAAAACGCGTCTGGATGCCGCTCTTACGGATCGCTTCCAGGGTGCGCATCGTGCCCAGCGCGGTCACATCGCCGGTGTGCTCGGGCAGGTCGAAGCTGACACGCACGTGCGACTGCGCCGCCAGGTGATAGACCTCCTCCGGGCGCAGGGTGTACATCAGGTCCACCAGACTGCCCGTGTCGGTCACATCCCCATAATGTAGGAACAGCCGCGCTCCGTTATGCGGGTCTTTATAGATGTGCTCGATGCGCGCCGTGTTGAACGTGCTGGCGCGGCGGATCAAGCCGTGGACTTCATAATCCTTCGAAAGCAGCAACTCGGCCAGGTAGGAACCATCTTGGCCGGTGATGCCGGTGATCAATGCTTTTTGCATAATTTTATTACCGGATCATTTCACCTTGTAGATCCAACCATCCCCCTGAGCACCTCCAGATGCGCCTGACGCTCGAACAGGGCCCAGGCCGGGATGGTGAACCCCGGCACGGCCCGGCTCTCGAGGCGTCCCGAATTCGTTTTCTGTACCAGTATGTAAGACTCTCCAGTCAGGATGAACTGCTCCACGAACTGTTTCTCGGCATCTACGATCCAGTACTCTCTCACGCCGTGCGCGGCATAATCCTCGAACTTGATATTTCGATCCACGCTCTCCGTTGCAGGTGAGATCACCTCGGCGATGAAATCAGGAGCAGGGAAATGTACCTGCTTCGACTGGAAGGTTGTTGCTGTTTCCTTGTTCCAAAAGCACACCTCTGGTTCATAATCGTTGCGAGTCAGAGAAACCAATAGCTTTTCATGAGCGACGTATCCAAGATCATGGGCCGAGACAAACGTATGCAAGAGGATATTCAAGCGGTTCGAAGCTGCGTCATGTTCCATCTTCACTGGCGTTTGCACGATAGCCTCCCCATTGATGAATTCGGCTTTTTGATCCTCGGTGAGCGAATCGTAGAATTGTTTGCGTTTCTTCTGTTCCAAGGAAAGCAACCGGCCCAATTGTCGGTAGTAGACCGGCAATTGAGGTGAACGCAAGAGAGGCGTCAAAATAGATTCCATGCTTTTATTGTACCATCATGGTAGGGCATTCACCTACCATCATCAGAAAAACTACCAACTTGTACACTTACCCGCAACCGCCAACTAACGACTTCCCGCGCTCCGCCATTCCGACATTCCGTTATCGAATGTCAGTTGTTTGTTGCCAGTCGAACTGGCGGACATCGGTTTACACAGCCAAAGCGCCCAACCTTACCGGGTTGGATACAGCTTCCAATAAAGTTCATCGCCTGTGGGGGTCTTTGCGCTTGATCTGCCCGGCCGGCAAATCCACCGGTACTTGCCGGTGAGCTCGCAATAGTTTCAACAGCACTCGCACCCGTTCGCTGCCTGGCAGGCGGGTATCGAAAATCGCCTCATGGCCGGCAAACGGCCCGTCCTGTATATATACCACATCGCCTGGTGTTAAGCCATCAAACAATTCGCCGCCAGCCGCGTTGACTTTTTCCAACCGCCGCTGGATGGCGTGGATCAAACCGTCTGGCACAGTGGCAGGCACGCCGTCGAATGAAACCAGCCGTTGAGCGCCGGGCATCCACTGCAACGTAGATATGCCGACCTGTTCAAGATCCACATAAACAAAAATATAACCTGGGAAATAAGCCCTTACTTTCCTCGCCCGCGGGTTTACCGTCTGCACACGGATGCGCGGTAAAAAGGTCTCGAACCCATGGGCGAGGCACTGCTCCCATAGGAACTCTTCTTTACGAGGCTTGGTGTTCAAGGCATACCAGGTGGAGGCCATAAATGGATTTATACCATAAAGAGGAATTTACACAAGCGTTTATCATATCGCAATAGATACATTCGAGTCAGGTAACATTGCCAGATTTTCCAAATCCGGCTATAATACCGCCTGCAATCGGGGCGTGGCGCAGTCCGGCTAGCGCGCTTGCATGGGGTGCAAGAGGTCGGCGGTTCGAATCCGCCCGCCCCGACTTTGACACAGACCTCACAGGTCTTAAAGACCTGTGAGGTCTGTTGTTTTTTCTCTTGCCAATCCTCCCGCCTTGGGGTATCCTTATCGCCGGGAGTGGTTAAGTCCCGGAGGGCTTCCCGGTCTTCAAAACCGGTGGCGGGTCGCGTTGCGGGCCGCGGTGGGTTCGACCCCCATCCACTCCCGCCTTTTCTTTTTCGGTCATCACTCGTCACTCGTCACTCGTCAATCCTATGCCTCTTCCTCAATCCGAAATCATCACCTCCATCGTCTCGCGCCTCTTTCGCATCGAAGAAATAACCTGGGGCGACCCACAACGCGATTACATCGTGCGCTACCGCGGCGTCCTGCTCAACGCAGACTCAGCCGCCGCTTACGACCAATTGGCCGAAGCCCTCCGCCCGCTCAACGTCACGCCCTTATTCCGGGTCGAAGATGGCCGCCAGACGGTCTTCCTGGCCGCGGGCGTCATCCGCCCAACGCCGGGCAAGATTTCCACCAATATCGCCCTGTTTATCCTCACCTTGTTGAGCGTCTTGTTCGCCGGCGCGATGTACTCCTATCGGGGTGAAATGCCAGCCGATTTCTGGGGTCAGATCAAAACGCTCATCCTCAACCTGTGGGTTGGCTGGCCTTTCGCTCTCAGCCTGCTGGGCATCCTGCTGGCGCACGAGTTCGGACACTATTTCGCCGGGCGCTATCACAAGACGGCCGTCAGCCTGCCCTATTTCATCCCCTTCCCGGGCGGCATGTTGGGTACAATGGGCGCCTTTATCAACATGAAGGAACGCCCGCGCAACAAGCGCATCCTGCTCGATATCGGCATCGCCGGGCCGCTGGCCGGGCTGGTGGTCGCCGTCCCGGTCCTCATCCTGGGCCTGGCCTTGTCCAAGGTTGGTACGATCCATAACAGCTATTACATCAAACAGGCGGGCGTGGGAAACGCCTGCCCGAATACCGCCGTGGTTGGACAACCCTACTCCTGCCCTGGCGATGACCTGATGGAAGGCAACTCCATCCTCTACCTGAGCCTCAAGTACCTGACCCACGGCCAGTTGCTGCCCGCTCCTGCCCATTACGATACGCCGCCGTTGCTCTATTGGATGCGCTACATTTTTACCGGTTCCCCCATCCCAGTCGGAGGCAAAGACGTGCTGCTGCATCCGGTCGCCATGGCTGGCTGGGCCGGGATTTTGGTCACTTTCCTGAACCTGGTTCCTGCCGGCCAGCTCGACGGCGGCCATACTCTTTACGCCCTGTTCGGCAAGCGCGTTGATAGAGTATTGCCTTTTATTCTGGTCGCGCTTGTCGCCCTGGGATTCTTCTGGTCCGGCTGGTGGCTATGGGCTGCGCTCATCACTTTCCTGGGCCGCGCCCACGCCGAGCCGCTCGACCAGATCACCGAACTCGACGCGCCGCGCAAGAAGCTGGCCGCGCTGGTGCTGGTCATCTTTATCCTTGTGCTGACGCCCGTCCCGTTCACGCTTTTCTAGCCGAGTAGGTGCTGCGCAAAAATGCCGACACCGCGGTCTATCCACATTGCCTGCCTGACCTTGCTCGCCGCCTTCGTCTTCTCAGCCTGTGGCCCGGCTTTCTCAACATCCACCCCGACCCTTCGGCAGGCTCAGGGCGGCGACTCAGACCTACTGACCGGCGCCCCATCCGCCACCCCCACCCCAACGACCACGCCCACGCCTGCTCCCCAGATTGAGGTCACGCCAGACGCGCTGCGCGGGATCAGGATCCAGGTCTGGCACGCTTTCAACGGCCCGGCGGCGGATGTCTTCACCACACAACTCGCCCAGTTCAACACCCTCAACCAATGGGGGATCGTCGTCTACCAGACTGCTTACGGCGATTATTCCACCCTCTTCGCTAGCGTCAATTCAGCCCTCGCTACCAGCCGCCAACCCGACCTGGTGGTTGCCCTGCCCGAGCAGGCGCTCACCTGGGAGGCCAAAGACGCGGTCGTAGACCTGAATCCCTACGTTTTCGATCCAACCTGGGGATTGACCGCCAACGAGATCGCCGACATCCCGGCCGCCTTCTGGATGCAGGATCAAGTGGATGGCCAGCGGCTGGGCGTCCCGGCGCAACGTACGGCGCGTTTCCTGTTCTACAACCAGACCTGGGCGCGCGAGTTGGGTTTTACCAGGCCGCCTGCCACTGCAAAGGAGTTCCGCACGCAGGCTTGCGCCGCGAACCAGTCCAAGCGGCAGGATGTAGATCCGGGGAACGACGGCAAGGGCGGCTGGATCGTGGATGCCGACCCGCTGACCGCGCTTTCGTGGCTGCTGGCTTTCGAGGGGGGCGTCACCGCAACGGATGGTAAAGGCTATGCGTTTGCCTCTCCGCCCAATCAGGCCGCGCTGGAATTTTTGAAAGGACTGTACGACGACCACTGTGCCTGGCTCTCCACCGCACCGACCCCCTACGAGCAATTTGCCATCCGCAGCGCCCTTGTCACCACTGGCAGCCTGGCTGAAGTATCCCTGCAAGCGCAGGCCATGTCCGCCGCCGGCAACGTTGACGACTGGACAGTGCTTCCCTTCCCCGGGCCGAACGGCGCCGCGCTGGTGACCTCCGGCTCGTCGTATACCCTGCTCCAATCCGCACCGGAGAAGCAGTTGGCCGCGCAGCATTCGTTGGCCGCCTGGCTGTTCGTCCGCTGGCTGCTCACACCCGAAAACCAGGCCAAATGGGTCGAAGCCACCGGTCTGCTGCCGCTGCGCTTCTCGGCGCTGGATTACTTGGGGAAATACCGCACCGATCATCCGCAGTGGAACATCGCCGTTGGCTATATCCCTGAGGCGCAAGGGACGCCGCAATTGGCTTCCTGGCGTATGGCTCAACATATCTTGGGCGATGGGACTGAATTCATCTTCCGCACAAACCTGGCAGTGGAGAAAATCCCCTCTGTCCTGGAAGAGATGGATGCTACGGCGGAGGAAATAAGTAACCAGTAAACAAGTAGACAAGGAAACAAGTAAGAAGTAAACAAGTAAAAAAGTGAGAAGTAACGAGCAATGAGTAACGAGTAAACGCGATGTCCCCGAAATCAAAGTTTTATGTCGTCTGGAAAGGTCGCAAGAGCGGGATTTTTTCCACTTGGGAGGCGTGCGCCGACCAGGTAAAAGGCTTCACGGGCGCGGAATACAAGGCCTTTGCAAGCCGCGCCGCGGCCGAACGGGCTTTCAAGGGCGATTACAGCCAGTATGCCGGCAAACCTGCCTCCAGCGGACAGTGGTTGTTCGCGCCTGAGCCGCCTATCGCCGAAAGTTATTGCGTGGACGCGGCCTGCTCCGGGCGACAACGAATGGGGCGGCTGGAATATCGCGGCGTCCACACCCGCACGGGGAAGGAAATTTTCCGCCAGGGGCCTTTCGAGAACGGCACCAACAACGTCGGCGAGTTTCTGGCGCTCGTCCACGCCCTGGCATGGCTCAAACATAAGGGACCTGCCCTGAGCACAGTCGAAGGGATCGCCGCGCCGGTCTATTCGGACTCGGAGACAGCGATTGTCTGGGTAAAGGGTAAGAAATGCAAGACCGAACTCGCGCCGGACGAACAGAATGCGCCGCTTTTTGAACTCATCGCCCGCGCCGAATTCTGGCTGGCCGAAAACGAATTCCAGAACCCGGTCTTGAAGTGGGATACTGAAGCCTGGGGTGAAATCCCGGCGGATTTTAACAGGAAATAAAAAAAACGGATTACAATGGTTGCGCAGTCGGCAACCACAATATCTGCAATTGAGGCGCCTATGCCAATCTACGAATATATCTGCCGGGATTGCGAAAAAGTCTCCGAAGTCATCCGCCCGATGAGCCAGGCCGATGCCCCGTTGCCCTGCGCGGCTTGCGGCGGAAAGCACACCAAACGCCAGTTATCCCTCTTTTACGCCGAAAGCGGCGGCAGGGCCGTGGCCGGGACTTCCGCGCCGGCCTGCGGCTCTTGCGCAGGCGGGGACTGCGGCTCGTGCGGGCATTAATTCTCTCAAACACAAAGGACACAATGGTCACAAAGGATTCTTGGCGAGGCCTTATAACGTTGTGCCTTTCGTACCCTTTGTGCTAAAGGTTTTCAGGAGGTCAACCATGGAATACACCCAACTTGGCCGCACAGGCCTCAAAGTCTCCCGGCTGTGCCTCGGGACGATGAACTTCGGCCCGCAAACCAGCCAGGCCGACAGCCACGCCATCATGGATAAAGCCTTTGAATTGGGCCTTAACTTCTTCGACACCGCCAATGTCTACGGCTGGAAAACCGGTGAAGGCATCACCGAAAACATCCTCGGGCGCTGGTTCGCCCAGGGCGGCGGGCGGCGCGAGAAAGTGGTCATCGCCACCAAGCTCTATGGCCGGATGAGCGAATGGCCGAATGACTCGCGCCTCTCGGCCTATCACATCCGCCACGCCTGCGATGAATCCCTGCGCCGCTTGCAGACCGACCACATTGACCTCTACCAGATGCACCACGTGGATCGCAACACACCCTGGGAGGAGATCTGGCAGGCGATGGAGACGCTCGTCGCGCAGGGCAAGGTGCTTTACGTCGGCTCGTCGAATTTCGCGGCCTGGCACATCGTCCAGGCCAGCGAAGCCGCCAGGGCGCGCCACTTCATGGGACTGGTCAGCGAGCAGAGTCTCTACAATCTGGACGCCCGCATGATCGAACTGGAAGTCATCCCGGCCTGCCGCAACTATGGTCTCGGCGTCATCCCCTGGAGTCCGCTGGCGGGAGGTTTGCTGGGCGGAGTGTTGGAAAAGATCGAAAAGGGTCGCCGCGCTTCGGAGGACACGCAGAAGGAGATCGAGAAAAAGCGCGCCAAACTGGAAGCCTGGGAGGCCTTCTGCAAAGAGATTGGCGAAAAGCCGGCCGACGTGGCCCTGGCCTGGCTGCTGCACAACCCGGTCATCACCGCGCCGATCGTCGGCCCGCGCACGCTGGAGCAACTGACCGGCAGCCTGCGCACCCTCGAACTCAAATTGGACGAGGCGGCGCTCAAGAAACTTGACGAGATTTTCCCCGGCCCCGGCGGCGAAGCGCCGGAGGCATACGCGTGGTAAGTACCTTCTTTGCGGTCTTCGCGGTGAGCCTCTTTGGTTTCGACTTATCCGGGTTAGGGTTTTCAGAGAACATCCCGTATTTCCGTAATGGTCAGCCGCTTCTCCATTTGCAGACAGCGGATTTCCCCCACTCTTGCGATCATGGCTGGACTGTATAACTGGTATCCGCCCGGCGTGTGACCCTGCACCGGCAAAAGCCCCTCCTTGGTCCAGTAGCGCAGCGTATGGATCGTTTCCCCAGTTTTTCGGGCGAGTTCACCGATTTTCAGCAAGTTCTGTTCCATTTGACCCGCCTCTTTTGGTTCGAGCGCCTCCAGGTAGATGTCGAGTGACCGGCCCACGGCTTCGTAAATTAGCGCCGTAAAGTCGTCCCGAGAGCCACCCGTCTGGGCTTTCTCCAGGGCATTGATGTACTTGCGCCGGTCTTCTTTGCGGATGATGGCCGGTGGATAGCCTTCCCGCACAAGGATGAGGTTCATCAGCAGCCGCGCGGTGCGTCCGTTGCCATCCACGAACGGATGAATGCTGACCAGGCGGTAGTGCGCCTGCGCGGCGACCTCGGCCGGGTGTCCCTGCGCCGTTTGCAGCCAGTGGACGAATTCAGCCATCAACTGCGGCACTTTTACGGGATTGGGCAGAACCACAGCCGCACCCGCAATTCTGACAGCCACTGAGCGATATCTCCCGGCGTTGGCATCCTCTATTTTTGACAAGATCAGCCGTTGAATGTCGAGAATGTCTGCCTCCGAAATCGCCATCTCCTTGTTCTGCGCCAATGAGATGACAATCGCCAGCGCGGCGGCGTGATTGACCGCCTCCAAATGCTCTTTGAGAGTTTTTCCATCCACGGTAAGCCCCTTTTCGACGATCAGGGCTGTTTCCTGCCGCGTGAGCGTATTGCCCTCGATGGCGTTGGAGGTGTAGGTAAGTTCGACCCGGAACCAATCCTCCAGATTGCGGACGAGTTCGGGCGGAAGCGGGCGATACTTGTCGAGTTTCTGTTTTTTCTCGGTGAGTGTTTGCAGTATTTCATTCATAGTCATAAAGTATAAAGCGTCACTTTATGGTTGTCAATCCTGGCTGAACACCACCTGCAATAATCAAAAATGTACCCTCGCTACATCTACCCTCCCCTCGGCGTGCTTGGCCTGGCTTTCAACGTGCTCTTCGGCGGGCAGCGTTCCTTTCGCGCCGATAGCCGCCGCTGCCTTGAACGGCTGAAGCCGTCACTACGGGTGTTGGGCGAGGAGAATATCCCCTCAACCGGTCCTTGCCTGATTACCTTCAACCACTATTACCGCCCCGGCTTCAATGCCTGGTGGCTGGCGCTCGCTGTTGCCTCCGTCGTGCCGGTGGAGATGCACTGGATCGTGACCGGGGAATTGACCTTTCCCGGCCGATGGTATGCGCCGCTGGGCAGGCCGATCTCCCGCTGGCTGTTGAAACGGGCCTCGCAGGTTTACGGCTTCACGACCATGCCGCCCATGCCGCCCCGTCCGCGTGACGTGGAGGCGCGCGCCGGCACGGTGCTGGCGGTGCTGTCTTATCTCCGGCAGGCCGATCATCCCGTGCTTGGATTGGCGCCCGAAGGCGGCGACAATCCCGGCGGAGGTTTGAGTTGGCCGGCCTCGGGAGCCGGCCGCTTTGGGCTTTTGCTGGCAAGCCGCGGGTTGAGATTCGTTCCGCTCGGCGCGTATGAGGCAGAGGGTGAGTTCTGTCTAAGTTTTGGCCCTGCGTATGGATTAAGCCTCCCGCCCGGATTGTCCTCCGAAGAAAAAGACCGGCTGGCCGCCAAAATCATCATGCAGAATATCGCCCGGCAACTGCCCGCGCACCTGCGTGGCGAGTTCGGGTGAAAAAAACCGCCCAATCGGGCGGTTTTGCATTAAAAAGAAAAAGCCTCTTGGCGATGACCTACTCTCCCAGGCAGTTACCCACCAAGTACCATCGGCGCTGACGAGCTTAACTTCCGGGTTCGGGATGGGACCGGGTGTACCCTCGTCGCTCAAATCACCAAGAGACTTATTCACACGTTTGGTTTGAATAGTAACTGTCGATTCCGAAAAGTATCAAGTTCTCCGTACCACGCGAATCAGCCCTCGACCATTAGTACAGCTTAGCTCAACGCATTGCTGCGCTTACACACGCTGCCTATTAAGCAGGTAGTCTACCTGCGGTCTTACTCCCTTAAGGGAATACAGGGATCTAATCTTAGGGCGAGTTTCCCACTTAGATGCTTTCAGCGGTTATCTCTGCCAGACGTAGCTACCCAGCGATGCCGTTGGCACGACAACTGGCACACCAGAGGTCTGTCCACTCCGGTCCTCTCGTACTAGGAGCAGCTCCCTTCAAATCCCTTACGCCCACAGTGGATAGAGACCGACCTGTCTCACGACGGTCTGAACCCAGCTCGCGTACCGCTTTAACGGGCGAACAGCCCGACCCTTGGGACCTTATACAGCCCCAGGATGCGATGAGCCGACATCGAGGTGCCGAGCGAGATCGTCGATGTGAACTCTTGGATCTCACCAGCCTGTTATCCCCGGGGTAGCTTTTATCCGGTAGCCACGACCTTTCCACTCAGTTTCGTGGGATCACTAAGCCCTACTTTCGTATCTGCTCGACGCGTTGGTCTTGCAGTCAAGCTCCCTTATGCCTTTACACTCTTTGGGTGGTTTCCATTCACCCTGAGGGAACCTTTGGGCGCCTCCGTTACTTTTTAGGAGGCGACCGCCCCAGTCAAACTGCCCACCTGGCACGGTCCCTCAGCCGGATGACGGTCTGAGGTTAGGGTCTAAGCATAATCAGGGTGGTATTTCACTGACGGCTCCACCGAGGCTAGCGCCCCAGCTTCAAAGCCTCCCACCTATGCTACACAAATCATACTCAAACTCAATGCCAAGATGCAGTAAAGCTCCACGGGGTCTTTTTGTCCTACTGCGGGTAGGCCGCATCTTCACAGCCATTTCAATTTCACCGGGTCCCTCGTTGAGACACTGTTCTAGTTGTTACACCGTTCGTGCGGGTCGGAACTTCGCTTGATTCTCGTATTACTACGAGCGCAGACTATATCTTGATCTCTTCTTTGGTATACTTTCGACTTCCCGATGGATTCATTTCAAACGCCAACTCGAGGATGCGTTTGATGCCTTCTTTTGTGCGCTGCTCACCTTGTTGCATCATTCGACAAATCTGGGCGAACAGTTCGAAGTCGCGCTGCTTGCCTGAGAGCAAAGGATTTTCCTCGAAATGAGGTATTACTTTCTCAACCAGTTCAACAACGCTTCGCACTTCGTATTTCAGCGTTTTGTCGGAACGATCCGGACGAATTGTTCCGCAAGCAAAGTGCTGTTTTATTATCTCGATCACTTCGGCCCGGTCACTATTTTGGCTTACCGAGAAACTTGGTCGTATCTCCCAGCCAAATTTGTGACGATAACTCTTATTGATCGAAACACAAAAACATCCTTCGCCATCAACATACCCGCTCAAATACGATCCGATATCCATCGGCCACCTCGCAGAGATCACCGGCGTTTGATGATAATCATAGTATATGCGCTTGGCAAGATTATCATCTCGGCGTTTTAGACGCTTCAGTCGTTACGGGGTCAATCCTTCGCTTACGTTCAGGACGACTTCCCACGGTATTGCCCTCTCTTTTGCACGATGCCTTGCACATCGCAACGAGATCGGGTTTCACCGTTATTAGCCGGTAAGGGCAATTTTACTTACCCGACAAGGAATTTCGCTACCTTAGGACCGTTATAGTTACGGCCGCCGTTCACCGGGGCTTCAGTTCAAAGCTTCGCTTGCGCTAACCTCTCCCTTTAACCTTCCGGCACTGGGCAGGTGTCAGCCCCTATACATCGCCTTACGGCTTTGCAGAGACCTGTGGTTTTGTTAACCAGTCACTAGAACCATTTCACTGCGACCTCCCAACGCTCTGTTTTCACTCACGTCAGAAGGCACCCCTTATCCCGAAGTTACGGGGTTAAATTGCCGAGTTCCTTAACGAGGGTTCTCCCGTTCGCCTTGGTATACTCTACCCATCTACCGGTGTCGGATTGCGGTACGGGCATCTGGAATTCATCGCTTAGAGGCTTTTCTCGACAGCAAGGCTTAACCACTTCCGCCTCAAGGGCTCGCATTCACGCTTCAGCTCAGTCTGCGGATTTGCCTACAGACCTCAACACCTAGACGTTTTGCACCTGCACAACCAATCGCAGGCTGGCCTACCTCGCTGTGTCCCCTCATCGCTCCTTCCAGATGGTTCCGGAATGTTGACCGGATGTCCATCGCCTACGCCTCTCGGCCTCGGCTAAGGGCCGACTAACCCGACGCGGAATGACCTGGCGTCGGAAACCTTAGATTTACGGCGAACACGGTTCTCACGTGTTTATACGCTACTCATGCCTGCATTCTCACTTCCGCCCACTCCAGCCGTCCTTACGGTCGACCTTCACTGCTGGCGGAACGCTCCCCTACTGCGCTAGTCGCCTAGTCGCTTTGTCTCATAGTCGTATAGTCCGAAGACTATTTGACTAAGTGACTAAGTGACTAAGTGACTAACACCCATGGCTTCGGTACCAGACTTAGCCCCGTTAAATTTTCCGCGCAAGGTCACTAGACCAGTGAGCTATTACGCACTCTTTAAAGGGTGGCTGCTTCTGAGCCAACCTCCTGGTTGTTCAAGTAACCTCACCTCGTTTCCCACTTAGTCTGGATTTGAGGACCTTAGCCGATGATCTGGGCTGTTTCCCTTTCGACCCCGAAACTCATCTCCCGGAGTCCGACTGCCATGCTATGGAGTACCGGCATTCGGAGTTTGGTTGAGTTCGGTAAGCGGTAAGCCCCCTAGCTCATCCAGTGCTCTACCTCCGGTACTAAACGCATGACGCTAGCCCTAAAGCTATTTCGGGGAGAACAAGCTATCTCCGAGTTCGATTGGCATATCACCTCTACCCACAGCTCATCCCACAACTTTGCAACGTTGAAAGGTTCGGGCCTCCACGAGCTTTTAGACTCGCTTCACCCTGGCCATGGGTAGCTCACCCGGTTTCGTGTCTAATCCCAGCGACTATACGCCCTATTCAGACTCGCTTTCGCTACGGCTTCGGGTGTAACTCCCTTAACCTCGCCACTGAGATTAACTCGCAGGCTCATTCTCCAAGAGGCACGCCGTCAGGCATAGCGCCGCGCACCCGGCTTTCACCGGAACACCGACGCGCCATTAGCCCTTCGACTGCTTGTAAGCTTACGGTTTCAGGTTCTATTTCACTCCCCTAACAGGGGGACTTTTCACCTTTCCCTCACGGTACTTGTTCACTATCGGTCGCCAAGTGTATTTAGCCTTGGGGAGTGGACTCCCCAGCTTCCTGCCGGATTAGCGTGCCCGGCAGTACTCAGGTATCCAGCGGAAGTCAATCCACTTTCGCATACGGGACTGTCACCCTCTTTGGTAGGCTTTCCCATACCTTTCTGCTAGCAGATTGATTTGTAACTTCCATATGCCGGACCCTACAACCCCAAAGAAGCAAGCCTCTCTGGTTTGGGCTGATCCCCGTTCGCTCGCCACTACTAGGGGAATAATCTCTTTTCCTCTGGGTACTTAGATGTTTCAGTTCCCCAGGTGCCCCTCTTCTGGCCTATGTGTTCAACCAGAAGATGCTGTGGGATCGCCACAGCGGGTTTCCCCATTCGGAAATCCCCGGATCAAAGCCTGTACACGGCTCCCCGAGGCTTATCGCAGTGTCCCGCGTCCTTCATCGGCACTTAGCGCCAAGGCATCCACCGTAAGCTCTTAGTAGCTTCTCCACGTGATACGGAGAAATTGATACTTTTCGGCCTACATAATTTTATTACTTGCAGTTACTATTCAATTGGTAAGGTGCTGCCTTCGCCGTTGACCGGCGAGCGATGCCCTTCACTTGCGTCAAGAGCATCGTTTGCCCGTCAACATTCTGATTTTTTACACAATGCGACCCGGCTCATCGCCGGGCCGCATAATTCTCCCACGCGATATAAGCCAACCCTATATTAATTCAATTCCGAGATCGTCAACTTCAATCCTGTCGCTATCCTTTCACGAATTCGCCACTCAGGTGGAGATGACGGGATTCGAACCCGTGGCCTTCGCCTTGCAAAGGCGTTGCTCTCCCGCTGAGCTACATCCCCGGTTAGTCACATAGTCTCGTAGTCTAATAGTCACGTAGTCCATCGAAAACTGACTATTCGACTATTCGACTATTTGACCATCCGACCACCTGACTAACCAGTGGGCCTGACTGGACTCGAACCAGTGACCCCAGTCTTATCAGGACTGTGCTCTAACCAACTGAGCTACAGGCCCGCCTAAGCTGGCCCTCAACAACTGAGGAGTGATAGGAAGTTTCTCTTCCCTACCGACTCTCGCCACCGCGGCGAGAGGTTTGGTAGTAGAGCGCCGGTCTGCCCGTGAGGGCCGGACCTTTGCTCGGTTATCTAGAAAGGAGGTGATCCAGGCGCACTTTCCAGTACGCCTACCTTGTTACGACTTCGTCCCAGTCACCGACCCCACCTTCGACAGCGCCTTCCTTGCGGTTAGGCTACCGGCTTCAGGTGTTGCCAGCTCCCATGACGTGACGGGCGGTGTGTACAATTCCCGGGAACGTATTCAACGCACTATAGCTGACGCGCGTTTACTAGCAACTCCGACTTCACGCAGGCGAGTTTCAGCCTGCGATCTGAACTGAGGCCGGCTTTGGGGATTGGCTCTACCTCGCGGCTTAGCGACCCATTGTACCGGCCATTGTAGCGTGTGTGTAGCCCCGGATATAAAGGCCATGCTGACTTGACGTCATCCCCACCTTCCTCCGGATTGATACCGGCGGTCTCGTATGACACTTGTAACATACGACGAGGGTTGCGCTCGTTAGCGGACTTAACCGAACATCTCACGACACGAGCTGACGACAGCCATGCAACACCTGTTCAGGCTCCCCGAAGGGTCGTTCTGCTTTCGCTTCACTACCACCTGTATGTCAAACCCGGGTAAGGTTCTTCGTGTAACATCGAATTAAACCACACGCTCCGCTGCTTGTGCGGGAACCCGTCAATTCCTTTGAGTTTTAACCTTGCGGCCGTAGTCCCCAGGCGGTGAACTTATCGCGTTGGCTTCGGCACCGACGGCTTTGAACCCGCCGACGCCAAGTTCACATCGTTTACAGCTAGGACTACCGGGGTCTCTAATCCCGTTTGCTACCCTAGCTTTCGCGTCTGAGCGTCAGAAACGGTCCAGAAGGTCGCTTTCGCCACTGGTGTTCCTCCCGATATCTACGCATTTCACCACTACACCGGGAATTCCACCTTCCTCTACCGCTCTCTAGTCTGGTAGTATTGAACGACCTCTCCCAGTTGAGCCAGGAGCTTTCACATCCAACTTACCAAACCGCCTGCACGCGCTTTACGCCCAGTAAATCCGGATAACGCTTGCCTCCTACGTTTTACCGCGGCTGCTGGCACGTAGTTAGCCGAGACTTATTCCTGGGATACTGTCCTTTCTCATCTCCCAGAAAAGTGCTTTACGACCCGAAGGCCTTCATCGCACACGCGGCGTTGCTGGGTCAGGCTTTCGCCCATTGCCCAATATTCCCTACTGCTGCCACCCGTAGGTGTTTGGCCCGTGTTTCAGTGCCAATGTGGGGGACCACCCTCTCAGGTCCCCTACCCGTCGAAGCCTTGGTAGGCCGTTACCCTACCAACTAGCTGATGGGACGCAGGCCCCTCCCGAAGTGCATCGCTGCTTTAGTCATCGAGTCTCTAACCTCCATGACCACATGGGGTATTAGCAGTCCTTTCGAACTGTTATCCCCCTCTTCGGGGCAGGTCACCAACGCGTTACGCACCCGTTCGCCACTAAGACTAAGTATTGCTACACAGTCTCCGTTCGACTTGCATGTATTAAGCACGCCGCCAGCGTTCATCCTGAGCCAGGATCAAACTCTCCGCAAAAATCCACCTCTTGCGAGGTGTGAGTTACGGATATATAACGACAGGGTTGATTTACTTCCTATCACTCTTCAGTTGTTAAGGTCCTAAAAACTAAGCGGGCTGCATTCTACCCGCAAGGCGGGAGTCTGTCAAGGCTTAGACAGACAAAAATTTCCGATGTTTCCCTTTCAACATCGGCTCGTCAGACTGCGAAGCCCTTCTGGCTTGTGTCTCTGACGCGAGACGCCTTCTCGGTTGTCAACGGTTTGTCGTAATAACGAAACCGATTTATGGGGTACGATGACGCTATTATTCCATACTCCTACAGGTTTGTCAAGCCAATTTGCAAAACTGGAACGATCTGACACGGTTTGGGATGTAAAATAAGTGGACATCGTCTATCCTTACATCCCCTTGCAGCGTTACGTGCAGGGCGTCAAATCGCCAAGCCAGTTGAGCGAGCCAGCCGCGCTGGAAGCCATCGCCGAAGACCTGGCTGAAAGGATGAAACCCGGCTGGCTGTATATCTTCGGCCCAGGCTCAACGACGCATACCATTGCCGCGCAGCTCGGTTTTGAAAAAACCCTCCTGGGCGTGGACGCCGCGTTGGACAGCAAAATCGTGGCCGCGGACGCCAGCGAGTCCGACCTGCTGCGCTTGCTGGAAAGCGGCAAACCGGCTGAAATCATCGTCACGCCGATTGGCGGGCAGGGCTGCATCTTTGGGCGCGGCAACCAGCAGATAAGTCCGGCGGTAATCCGCAAGGTCGGCCGGGCGCATGTCCACGTGGTCAACGCGCCCGAAAAAATCCAGGCGCTGGGCGGGCAGCCGCTGTGGTCCGATACCGGCGACCGCGCCGTAGACGAAATGTTGAGCGGGTACATGCCAGTCATCACCGGGTACAAAGAGAGCGTGATGTACAAAGTTACGGTGTAAGCGGCGCTAGAGGCGTGCTATACTTAGCTGCGCGACGAGGCGAAGCAGCTCGGCGAGCCGCTGGAGGCGTTCCTCAAAGATGCGGCCAGCCGCCCGCTCGGACGAATGGGCAGGCCGGAGGAGGTCGCCGCGGCGGTGCTGTATCTTGCCAGCCAGGCGGCCTCGTTCGTCACCGGCGCGATCCTGGCTGCCGAAGGCCTACTCGGTGGATGGCGGGGGCCTGGCGGGGTAAAGAATTATCCACGAAGCACACGAAGGGATAAGAATCAACGAACTCTCGAAGGCATTGACCCCATCGCCGTTTCCTTGTTATACTGTGCACGGTCATAACTCGAACTTTTCGTTTATGCACCAAACTTGCCAACGAATGGGAAACGAATAAACGAATGAAGTCAACGAATGGGAAACGAATAAACGAATGAAGTCAACGAATGGGAAACGAATAAAC